>NZ_JBEPBI010000250.1:0-11089 GCF_040299045.1 Streptomyces sp. NPDC001027 | reverse complement strand
AGACAAACAAGCCCTCGATCAAGTAGACATGGACGAGGTCAGGACCTGGGGAATTACGTGACGCCGGGCCCGGGGAATTACGTGATCGTTCACACACGGGCCGTATCGTGGGCCTGCTCCAGCAGCGGTACGGCCTGTCGCCACTGTTCTCCCTGTGCCAGCGCCTGTCCCCACCGATAGGTCTGGAGCATGACGCCGTAGGTGTTGTTGATGGCGCGATGTGTCTCCAGGGCGGCCTGGAAGTCGGCCGCCGCACCGGCCCAGTCTCCTTGTGCCTGGCGGAGCATTCCGTGGAATTCGGTGACAGACGCGGCCAGTTTACGGTCCGTGTTCGTGTCTCCCAGCATGATGGCTGCCGTCCGGGCGCGTTCCAGTTGCTCCTGGGCGCCAACGAAATCGCCCCGCTCCCACAGCGGCCGTGCCAGCTGGCATCGCATGCGCACCAAGGCGGGCACCTGTCCGGCCCGCTGGGTTGCCAGGACGGCGGTGCGGAACGCTTCGACGATGTCGGTACCGTGCGGATGGTCGAGGTAGTGCGTCCACAGGGGCTCGCACAGCGCCCAGGCCTCCTCGTCCAGGCCCAGGGCGTAGGCGGTGCGGACGCATCCGTACAGTGCGGCACGTTCGGTGTGCAGCCAGCCCAGTGCCCGGCTCGCCGGCGTCTCGTGGGAGGCGGACGGTGCCAAGGACACGTCCGGCGTGTTCTCCATCGGTGGCAGGGCAGCGGCTAGTGTCAGCCGGGTACCTGCGGCGGCGGTGTCGGCGCGCTGGGCCTGGCGCAGATACCAGCGCACGATCCGCCGCCGACCGGCCGCGCGTTCCAGGTCGCCGGTCTCCTCGCGTTCGGCGCAGCGGGCGGCGTGGGCGCGCAGGAGTTCCGGCAGGCGGATCCGTTCGCCGTGCAGATCGAGCAGGCCGGCGTTCTCAAGTTCCTCCAGGGCTTCGTCGGCCCTGTCACGGCCCAGGCCAAGCAGCGCGGTGGCACTGTCGGTGGTGAAGGAGGCCGAGGGGGTGACGGCCAGCAGCCGGTAAAGCAGTTGGGTCTGCGGACTGAGCGTCGTATAGGCCGCGTCCCATACCCGTTCCACCACGGCTACTCCGTTGTCGTGCAGTTGGGTGGTCAACTCGGTCAGCAGCCGCTCCAGCGGGCGGCGGCGGTGGCGGCGCATCCAGCGGCCGGCGACATGCAGGGCCACGGGCAGACCCGAGCACAGGCGTACAAGTCCGGCCGCCGCTTCCGGCTCGGCGGCCAGCCGCGGGTCGTCTGCCACCTGCCGCAGCAGTTCCATGGCGTGGCTGTCCTCCAGCGGGTCCAGCGGCAGCTGGGTGACCGCCCCGTCCTCCAGGTCGTACAGCGGACCCTGGCTCGTGACGATCACCAGGCTGTGGCCGGATGCCGGAAGCAGGGGCACCACTTCGGCGCCGAAGCGGGCGTTGTCGATGACAACGAGCAGCCGCTTGCTGTCGGTCTGCGTCCAGTACTGCTTGCGCCGGCCCTGGAAGGAGTGTCCCAGCCACTCCGCGCCGACGCCGAGAGAACGCAGCAGTTCCCGCAGGGCGTCGTCGACTTCCACGACCCCCTCGCGCCGCCACTCGTCCAGATCGACGTAGAGCGCACCATCCGGGTAGCGGTCCCGCTGACGGCGGGCAATCCGGAAGGCCAGTTCGGTTTTCCCCACGCCTCCCAGGCCGTTCAGGACCAGGCACAGTGGGCGGGAACGGTCGTTGTCCTGCGTGAGCGCACGGAACGCACGGGCCTGTTCCCTTTCCCGGTCGACGAAGCAGGCTGCCTCCGGCGGGATCTGATAAGTCATTGCGGGACCGACTCCGTTGCCTCAACTCGCCTGGACCGACCGCGCCTGAGCATGCTCACACAGCCAGGCGCCCTCTACACCACGGCTCAACCCTACGGCCACAGCAGCCAGTTGAACTGCGCCTTCTGTCTGCGCCACGCGGCTGCCGCGCAGCCTGTCTCCTGGGAGGGCAGGGTGGAGTCTTCGTCCGTCGTCCTCGTCTTGGCTCAAGGCCCTCGCGGGCGGTCCTGCAGCAGCTGCCCGTGCAGGGGTTCTGTCAGTCGTTGCCGACACAGAGAGGGCGTGCCTTACCGCGCTGTGAGTGGCGGGCCATGCCGCCTACGTGTCGCCGACGTTCTCGTCCCCAGGTCAGGCAACCGTGCCAGGAGCCGCACAAGTGACCCCATCCAACCGGACTGACCTATCCGATTCCCTGGTACTCTGCCCGCGTGAACCGGAAATGATTATCCGATTCATTACGGCCGCAGGCGGAGCCTTCTGTTGTGCTGCCTGAACTCGCCCATCTCCTGGAACCATCCCCCCACCTTCCAAGGAGCAGCATGAAGACCGGTATGGGACTTCCCTGCCTGGTGCGCAGTGTCCGGCCCGAGGCCCTTCCGATGTGGGCGAACCGTGCGGAGGCATCTGGTTTCTCCTCACTCGGCGCCGACAGCTGCATCGCCTACCCGAGCGTCACGGACACCATGGCGCTCGCCGCAGTAGCTGGTGCGACCCGTACGATCCGCCTGATCAGCAATGTCGTGGTTGAGCCGTGCTGGCCACCGGTCGTGCTCGCCAAGGAACTCGCCGGCATCCAGAGCGTCTCAGGCGGACGCCTAACCCTCGGGGTCGGCATCGGTGGGCGGTCCGACGACTTCATGGTCGAGGACGTGGAGCCTCTCCGCCTGGGCAAGCGGATGGAGGACGCCCTTGAGATCTTCCGCGATTTCTGCGAGGGCGAGGCTCTCCGGGCGACGAATCGATCGATGCACCCGTTGACAGGATCGCGATGCCGATGTTGTTCGGCGGTACGGCTCCGGCCGCGCTGAAGCGGATGGCGGGGTGGGGTAAGGGATACATAGCCCGAGCCGTTCCCGCGTCGATGGCCGCATCCTGGTTCGACGCGGCCCGCCGGGCATGGGGGGAAGCCGGCAGGCACGGCAAGCCCTACCTCGTCGGCACCGCTTACTTCGCCTTGGGCAGCTCCGATAAGGGGCGGGCCAACGTCTACGACCACTACAGCGGTCTGGGCACAAAGGTAGCCCAACTCACCTCCCGCGCCCTGGCCGATAGTGCCACCGCAGTACGCGACGTCGTCAATCGGTACGGAGATCTGGGTATCGACGAGTTGCTCATCAGCGCAGCCACCGACGACCCCGACGAGGTCGAGCGACTGACCGAAGTCCTGCAATAGCGGTCGTGAGAGGTCCGCCGGTCGACTGATCGTCATCCCAGCAGGTACTCCATCTCATCCTCAGCGCGGCTTGCGCCGTGAACCGCAACGCAGCCGCGGTCCCCCTTGCGCGTTTGCGGTGACTGCCAAGCGGCTCGCGCCTTGCGATACAGATCAAGCACGTTTCATCCCCTCGTGGATGACGCCGACCGGGCGGCCGGCAGTGACCATTCGGCCCGTCCGGCAGGGGGTTCGGCGACGGCGCTGGGCCCCGAGCGGCAGGTACGCCGTGGTCAATTGCACCCGTCACAGGGTTCGACGAATGTTCGGAACGAACTTAAGGAGCAGCCATGGTCGACAGACCGGCCGCGGCCCGGCGCCTGGGCAAGGAGTTGGACGCGCTGCGGGCAGCGGCCCAGCTCACATTCGAGCAGATCTCCCTTCAGGCCAGGCAGCAGACACCTCCGATCACCCTGTCCAAGAGCACACTCAGCGAATGGTTCAGCGGGCACAGCGTTCCGCGCGCCGGCCGGCCCTTCCGGTTCCTGATCATGCTTCTCGAAAGCCGTGTTCCTGCGGGACCGTCGCGTTCTCCAGGGCAGTGGGAGCAGTTGCGCAGCACTGCTCAGCGCGGCAAACCTGCCCAAGGTGAGGCGCCGGTCCCGGGAATAGGGGAAGCCCGGGGCGGCGCACCGGCCGGATCAGTCCGTGGCACGCCTTTGCGGCTGGGCCAGGTGCCCGAAACGGGCACCGGCTTCATCGAACGCAAGGAAAGTGACCTCCTGGCGCGAGCACTGGAGGCAGACCAGCATGCCGCCGCCCGGGACGGCAGTCAGCGCGTGCAGGGGCGGGCGGTCACGGGCCCCGGGGGCGTCGGCAAGTCCTCCCTGGCCGCCCACTACTGCCACGCCGCCGCTGCCCAAGAAGTGGACGTGCTGATATGGGTGACGGCCGGCACAGCCCAGGCAGTGACCGACTCCTACGCTCAAGCCGCCCGTGCGCTCGGCCTCGACTCCGACAGTGACGACATCCGATTCGCAGCGCAGCAGTTCATGAACTGGCTGCGCACCACCACGTGCGACTGGCTGATCGTGCTGGACGATGTCCCCTCCCCCGGGACTCTGGAAGGGTTGTGGCCGCCCCTGCAGACCAACGGCCGGGGCAGAGTGGTCATCACCACACGAAGCGGCGAGAGCGATCTCGCCACCCTCAGCGGCCACTCCTTCCTGCCGATCGGACTCTTCAGCCCTCAGCTTGGTGCTTAACATCGCAGGTCACCCGACTGGCTGATCTGCGGTTCTTCCCGAGACAGCAGGGTCAGCGGTTCTCCACGCTTCGAGATGTCAAGCCACGAAGGACAAGAGAACGGCCACTGTGTATGAGTCTGTCTGTCGATGCGCCCGCAGGCGAGGCGTTGGACGTGTTGTCCCGCTTTCGGGTCGAGTTCTACGCATGCCTCTACGCTCGCCCGGATGCGGTCTTCGAACTCACTGACGCGGTGTTGTGCACGGACCGGCTGGTGAAGACACTGGTGGAGCTTTCGCTGGCGATCGAGCACACGCGCGGGCGTGGCGCTCTGTACGGGGCTTTGGACCGCGGTTGGCTGGAGTTGACGCGGTTGCGCCGCACGCTGGCTGGCCTGCCGCTGCCGCTGCCGAAGGCGGCCGACGGCCGGATCGTTGCTGGTCGTGGATGTGAACAACCGGCTCCGCCCCGATGCCCCCACCAGCGAGGACCGGCTGTTCTGTCACGTCTACGGACGTGGCGGCCGCAAGACGGACCAGTTCGTGCCGGGCTGGCCGTACTCCTTCGTCGCCGTGCTGGAGTCCGCCGCACCCCCTGGGACGCGTTGCTGACACCCCGCAGCACCGACCGGTGCCCTCCTCGCCTGCCGAGTGGGCCGACACCTTCGCAGCTGGTGTACGTGACTACCGGACCGACAGCGACACCCTGCTGCACATCCTCGCCAACAGCGTCTACCACAACGACGGGACCACCGACCGGCTGTGGCTGCGCGTTGTAGAGCGCCTGGTCCGCATGCTCGACGGCTCACCCGGCCGGTACAACGAGTACCTGGAGAAGCTGCGCCACCTCCCGGCGCTCCTGACTTCATGGACGATCGGTGTCGCGGCGGTCCTGGGTCACCGAGAGGAACTGCTGGTGAGCATCGCAACCCTTCCGCAGTGGGTATCCGCACTCCGGCCACACGCCTGTGGGGCCTGCCTGGTATCTCAACCCGGTCTGTGTCATCGAGACCGAGGGACTGAACGACATACACCGTGGCGGGAACGGCAACGAGCTGCTGTACCCCCAGAGCCGCTGGCGCAAGGAGACGTTGTTGTGAGCCGTTCCGGCTCGTCGAGCCCCGCGACACCGCCTATCACGAGGCCTGCGCACGCTCCGAGTTCCTGATCTCCATGGACATCGATCGTGAGCTCCGCGCCTACCCGTGGGCCGGCGAGTTCCTCTCCATCCACCTGAGGGTGGGACAACTCCGGTCTGGCCGGCTCCGTCGCCAAAGAACTCTGTGACACCCAGCCGCTTCTGCAGGCCGGCGTGTTCGGGGAGCTCCCGGACGCGCACAGCTCGTCGACGCCACGCTCGTCGTCTGGAGGAACGCGAACGTACGGCATCCGTGACACTAGCTGTACAGCGGCCCTGTCGGCCCGGGCCTGCGGCACGGGGGCTGCGGAGCGCGTGCCGCTCACCGCCCGGGCTCCCGAGCCGGCAGCGGCAGTGCCCGCGTCAGATTGATCCCCGTTGGAAGGCCTGAACGCGTCGTTCTACGATGCCAGGCCTCAGCGGACCCTTTACCGACGCCGAACTCGGCCTGCCCGACGGCTCCGAGGGTGGCGTGCCCGTGATCAGCACGCTCCGTGAACCTGGCCGCACCGGCCCTTCGGCTGGGCAGAGACCGGGCCGGATTCCCTGGACTTGACCAGGGAACACGTCAATTTGATCAGGTGCTGCGTAGAGAGATCTTGTGCGTGTGAAAAATCCGGCACAGGCAGGCTTTCTCGGCCACGGTCAGTTGTTCACCGCCGCGCGGCGGCCTTCGCCTGTACGACTCCCGCCAGGCAGCGCAGCAGCGAGGAGGGTGGTCCACGACAGCCCCGGAGGTCCACGCTGAGGCCGATCCAGCGGTAACGGCACCGAGGCCTTGGCAGCAGAGGAAGACTGCACAGCCCCTCACAAGTCGTCAGCGTCTCACGGATGAGGAGTGGATACGGTTTCTTCCGCCCGGCGCCGTGATCGCCCGGACCGATCATTCGGCTTGCGGATATCGATCAAGACGACGACGGCTGCGGCTGTCGCGGCTCCGGTCAAGGCCGCGAGAGCGGCGCTGATCCAGCCTTGAGTGCCCTGTGTGAGTTGAGCGGCAAGTGCGCCTACTGCTCCGCTGGCCGCAGTTCGCGCCAGTACGGCCGTCCGGACAGAGCCGACAACGGTTCGGGCACAGGCAATGCCCGTGCTTCTGCCAAGCCCACTCCGTACCATCTGCCTCTTTTGGCGGTCAATCTCCGCCATGATCTCATCGAACCGACGGTCGAGGTCTTTTTCGTCCCCAGCCAGCCGCACTTGAAGCTTCTTGCAGAACCTGTACAGCACGAGGGCGAGATCGTTATCAGTCTTGCTGGCCACTACGCGCTCCTCTCAGGGTTGATAAGAAGGAATCCAGGAGGGAGAGATTGACATTCGAATCGGCCAGCTTGGACAGGCCCTTTGCTTTCTGAACTCTGCGTGTCGACGCCGCACCACCGATTTTTTCAACGAGTCCGTCACTGGTCAGAAGGTGGATCAGTTCAGCCTCTACAGCGCGACGTTCGCCGAGGCTGAGTCCGTCGATGGCGCGGAGGACGTCACGGACAGGCTGCAGGCCTTCGGTGAGGTAGGGGTCGAAGATGTCTTCCAGTTTGTATGCGGCATATTCCTGGAATCCCGTTTTGTTCTTTTCCTCGCGCATGACGTCTTCTGCGATCTTGCGAATGTCACAGAAGGTGAATGTTCGGTCCTCCTGTGCGAACGCGCGCTGGAACGCCCGGTCGGCGATCTCGAAAGGGTCGACGACCAAAGGGGCACACTCGAGGAGCAGGAAGAGCCGCAAGGGCCCGACCTGTCTCTTGTATTGGCTGCGCAGTGCCGCCAGCCGCACTTCTCTCTTCTGCCTGCCGCGCCGCTGACGGATCAAGGCGATCTCTCCCCCTCAAGAACGCGCCGTCAGTACCGGCACCGGAAAGAGCCGCCACTGCAGGGTTGTCGCTACGACTGTAGCGGGGCCGGTCGCCGATCATGTTTATCACCGGCTACCCCTCGAGCACAGCGATCACATACACGCGTGAACTGTTCTTCGAGGTGCACGCCTGTGTCTTATTTCGATCAAGTGGTCACCTGCGGGCGGGAGGAATGAGGGCAGCGGCGTGGAGGAATACCTTCGGTGTCAGGGGCGGGTCGGTGATGCTCGACCGCCTGTCTTCGGGATCGGGGGCGTGGTGTCGACGGAGGCTGTGTTGGCTGTGGCGGCAGCCGGGGGAATCGCTGTGGTGCAGGCCGCGGGAACGGACGCGTGGATGGCGGTACGTCAGGCAATTGCTCGGGTGCTGGGGCAGGGCAGCCACGAGCGGGAGGAGGCCGAGCTGAGGCGGTTGGATCAGATGCAGGCTGCGCTGGCATGTGACGACACTGAGGCGCGGCAGCGAGAGCGGTGGGAGGGCGTGTGGCAGACCCGTCTGGAGCTGTTACTCGAATCGGTGGACGCTGATGAACGAGCCGCTGCCGTCCGTCAACTCACGCAAGTCACCGGCCTTGTCCGGGCTGGGGGCGGTGGAGTGCGGGCCGCGGACGGTGGCGTGGCTGCCGGCGGGAACGTCCAGATCCATGCGGACGGCGGCGCGGTGGCAGGTGCGGTGGTGCGGGTGGAAGGAGACGTGCGACTGGAGTCCCCTTTCCCTCACCGGCCCTCCCGCATGACCTGATATCCGTTCGGGGCAGTGGATGGCATTCTTTGGTCGCGCAGCACGGTGCCGTGGCTGCCGGGCGTCTGGAGGTCGGGCAGATGGTGGTGGCCACCGCCGATGCCCGTGCACGGGCCCTGACTCTGGCCCCGCCTATGTGCTATCGCCATCCCGTACTGCCGTTGCGTGGGCGAGATGTGCTTTTAAACTGCGTTCTCGATCAGTACTGTCGTCGAAGTGACGGACGGCTTCATGTCTTGCACGGGCTGAGCGGCAGCGGCAAGACGGCGCTGGCCCTGGAGATCGTTCATACAGTGCAGAAACGGGCAGTCCAAACACAGCCCCGCGTGTGGTGGCTCGATGCCCGGCGGGCCACGCCGCTGCAGGACGGTCTCAGTGCGGTAGCTCAACGGGTTGGGGTCGCGGGTAACCTGCTTGAGTTCGGCGGGATTGTGGACGCGCTGTGGCATCGGCTCAGCCGTGCTCCATGGCCGTGGTTGTTGGTGATCGACGGGGTCGATGATCCCTGCCTGTTGGACGGCCCCGGTGTATTGGCGGCGGGCACCGGCTGGATCAGGCCACACTCGTGTCCATATGGGCTCGTCCTGGTCACCACCCGTGACGGGTCTCCCGACTCCTGGGGTTTCGGTGCTGTCCTGCATCCTGTTCCACCATTACAAGGTGTGGATGCCGCCCGCATGCTCCTCGATCACGCTGGGCCGGATGCGGGGACTTTGAAGGGCGCCGAGCACTTGGCACACCGATTAGGCGGTCTGCCTCTAGCTTTGCGTATGGCGGGGGTCTACTTGGCCGAGGTGAACGGGATGCCAGACGCTTTTCGTGAGCCTGACATGCCCGCCGATTTCGAGGCGTTCCGCCAGGCACTGGATCAGCCCTCGGGGCAGGACCTCAACCCGGCTCAGGTGATTTCCGATACCTGGCACCTGGCCCTGGATCTGCTACACCGCAGGGGGTTTCGGTACGCGGCCACTCTCTTGGAACTGCTCTCGGGTTTCGCCGACGCTCCTGTGCCTCATACGCTGGTCCTGCGCACCTCCATTCTGCGGAGTTCCCCAGGCTTTGAAGGCATCGACGGAAGGGCTCTGTGGCGGACGCTGAGTGCGCTGGCGGCCCTGAGCTTGATCAACCTCTCCCCTGCCCCTGCCCCTGCCGGTGGCCAAGGACTCCCCCAGGGCTCCCGTGAGTGCGTGCGTGTTCATCCACTGATCAGAGATATCAGCCGTACCACGCGCCATCTCCTTCTCGTTGCCGAGCTTCTGAAGGAGGCGTGCGCGATCGAGCACGCCGGCAAGCCAGAAGAGCCTGGCGCGTGGGCAGTGTGGTCTCTCTTGGCTCCTCATGCACTCGGTCTGCTGGAAGTGGACGACTTGCCTGATTCCTGCCGGCTCCCCGCCGCTGAGGCGGCGGAGATGGCTGCTCGCTTCCTTCAGGCCCGTGGTCTTTACCGACAGGCCGGCTCGGTGTTCGAGACAGTGGTGGGGCTGCGGATGGGTTTGCTCGGAGCGGAGCATCCGGAAACTCTCACAGCTCAGCACAACCTGGCCGCGGCCCTCCACGACATCGGGGAACTCGGTCAGGCCGAGTCTCTGTACCGGAGAGTGTGGGAGGGGCGCCGAGATGCCCAGGGGGAGGAATTCACCCACGCGCTGACCGCCCGGCACGAACTGGGCCGTGTACTGCACGACAGGGGCCGTTTGGAAGAGGCCCAACAACACCTGTCAAGAGTTCTGGAGGCCCGACGGCGCCTGCACGGACCGCACCACGGGCACACGTTGTCTGCGCAGCACGAACTTGCCCGGGTACTGCACGATCTGGGTTATCTGCAAGAAGCCGGCACGGAGTACAGGCTCGTATTCGAAGCGCGCCGCGTGCTACTGGGGGACGAGCATCCACGCACCTTGACGGCCCTTCACAACCTGGCCTGCGTGAGGCACGATGTGGGCGAACTCGCTGAGGCGCACGTGCAGTTCGAGCGAGTCCTTGCGGTGCGGTCCCGCGTCTTGGGCGGTTCACATCCGCAGACGTTGCGGACTGTCTTTCGGCTTGGATGTGTGCTGCGCGACAGAGGCGACACTACGCAGGCCCGCGTGCTACTGACACGGGTCCGCGAAGGGCTGGAGGCCGTTCTGGGAGCGCAACATGTACAAACCCTGCGGGCGGCCAGGTCGTTGGAGGAACTCGCTCCTTGACCCCGGAAGTGGCATCACGTACGGACTTCGTTGCTGACGGCTGTGACCAAGCCTCCCGTGTCCTGCGACATTGACGGCGCTGGCTTCCATGAGCAGGCGTGCCTGGCTGCGTCGCGGGGTAATGCCGATGCCCGGCTGCCCGGCCCACCAGTACGTCCGCGAGGGACTCCCCGATGAACACGGTCCGGGAGGGGTGGCTTCCCAGGACTTGGGAGCGCGAGACGGAGTGTGGATAGGGCTTCAACAGCCGGAGATCGGTGGGGCGTCCAAAGGCATCCAGGCCCGGCGTACTACCAGTGACCGAGGGCAGATACGGGATGATTGCCCGGATGGCAGGCGTGGTCGATCACTGCCCCATGCGCCAAGGCCTCTGCTCAAGGCCGCCAGCAACTGTGCGGCACCAGGGAGCGACTCTGCTCAATGAGCCGCCTCGGTCTCGATGGACGTCAAAATGCTGTCAAGCGCGCGGATCTGCTCGAGTGATTCCTGGTCGGCGCGACCGAGTTCAGTGCGGCGACCGGATCAGCAGATCCGAACTGGCTGGGCCCATGCGTAGTTGCACGCCATGGACGGGCCTCGGCCAGGTGAACGGAGACGGACTGCAGGTTGCTGACGAAAGGCTGGCACAGAACTCTGGCAACACTACTGTCAATCCCCTCGAATCGTGGAGACCTTCCTATGCAGCCAGCCCCTCACCAAGGCTGGCCCAGTAGTCGTGTTCGTAGTCGATCGGGCTCTTGA
>NZ_JBEPBI010000249.1:0-11095 GCF_040299045.1 Streptomyces sp. NPDC001027 | reverse complement strand
CCCACCGGCTCGCCACCCGGTCCGAACCGGCGCCGACCGGCCCGGCCCGGGCCTATCTGAGCCTCCTCGGCATCACCCTCCTCAACCCGACGACCGTGGTCTACTTCGCCGCCCTGGTCCTGGGCGCCGGCGACGCCGACCCGGTACGGCCCCTGGAACAGGGCGTGTTCGTGCTGGCGGCCTTCGTCGCCTCGGCGAGCTGGCAGGTGCTGCTCGCCGGAGGCGGCGCCCTGCTGGGCCGCGCGCTCACCGGCCACCGGGGACGTCTGGTCACGGCCCTCGTGTCGAGCGCGGTGATGACCGTGCTCGCCGTCCGGATGGTGACGTAGGCGGCCACGGGTGCGGATGAAACTCGCGGCGTCCGGTGTTGCACCAGTCTGCGGGCCGGACGTGCGCCGCGCGGGACCTCGCGCAGACGCGTCCGGAACGACGACAGGACGGCACAGCGGCCTCAACGACATGACGAAGGGGACGAAGACCATGCCTCTCCAAGGCGAGTACGAACCCAGCCCGACGCAGTGGGTGCGCGAACAGGTGGAGCTCTACGAAAGCTCCGGCGGCGCCGAGGGGACGACGCTGCTGGACACGGGGCTGCCCGTCATCCTGCTGACGACCCTCGGCGCGAAGAGCGGCCGGATCCGCAAGACCCCCCTGATGCGCGTCGAGTACGACGGCCGGTACGCCCTGGTCGCGTCCCAGGGCGGTGCGCCCAAGCACCCCGTCTGGTACCACAACATCAAGGCGCTGCCCCAGGTCGAGCTCCAGGACGGGCCGGTCAAGCAGGACATGACGGCCCGTGAGGTCACGGGCGCGGAGAAGGCCGAGTGGTGGGAGCGGGCCGTCGCCGCGTATCCGCCGTACGCCGAGTACCAGACGAAGACGGACCGGGAGATCCCGGTGTTCGTCGTGGAACCGGCCGGGAGCCGCTGACCCTCTCGGGGCGGTGCGCACGGCTCCGGTCCGTGCGGGCGGCTCCGGGCCGTACGGCCGGCGTCCTTCCGGGCGTCGCGTGCGGGAAATCCGCGGTGGGAACGCATCAAGGCGTTCCCGCCGGGCACCCGCTGGTCAGGCCCCGCCGCGCTCCCCCGTCGCGGCGGGGCTCGTCTGCGTCTCCCCCGCGGGCCGGTCGGTCACGTCGAGGAAGATCTGGTCCGCCTCGGCGATCACCGAGGCGATCGAGCGCTTGATGCGGACGGCGACCTCCTCGACCCGCTCGCTGTCGAGGCCCGGCACGAGGTCCACGCGGGCCGCCACCAGTACCGAGTCCAGGCCCATCTGCATGGTGAACACCGCTTCGACGCTGTCGATCTCCGGCTGGGCGTCGAGGAGCGCGCGGATCCGCGCGGCGGTCTCGGGGGCGGCGGCCTCGCCGATGAGCTGGTCGCGGGCGTCGCGGCCGAGCCGGAAGGCGACGTAGACCAGCAGCGCGCCGATCGCCAGCGACGCCGAGGCCTCCCAGACGACCTGCCCGGTGACCATGCGCAGGGCCATGCCGATCGCGGCCAGGGTGACGCCGAGCACGGCCGTGCCGTCCTCCGCGACGACCGTGCGCAGCGCGGGGTCCCGCAGGCCCGCGCTGCCGCCCTGCCGGCGCACCTGGTGCAGGGCCCGTGCCAGTGACGCGCCCTCCGCGAGGAAGGAGACGCCGAGCACGATCAGGCCCGCCACATAGCCGCTGAGCTTCTCGTCGGCTCCCGACCGCAGCGCCTCCACGCCCTGGAAGAAGGAGAAGCAGCCGCCCATCACGAAGATCCCGACGGCGGCGAGGAGCGACCAGAAGAAGCGTTCCTTGCCGTAGCCGAAGGGATGCCGGCGGTCGGCGGGCCGACGGCTGCGGCGCAGAGCGGCCAGCAGGAACACCTCGTTCAGGCTGTCGGCCACGGAGTGCGCGGCCTCCGACAGCAGCGCCGGCGACCCGGCGAGGACGCCGCCGAGCCCCTTGGCGGCGGCGATGACCAGATTGGCGGCCAGTGCCACGAGCACGGTGACCCGGGTCCGGCGATCGGCCGCGCCGTCGTCCTCGTCGCGCCTGCCCCGTGTCCGGGGCGCGGCCGGTGCACGGGCTGCTCCCGACGGTCCGGGCGCGCCGGATGTGCTCGGCCGGCCTGTTCGTCCGCCGGCGTTCCGTTCTGAAGGCGTCGCGCTCACCCCCGCCGAATTCCCCGGCCGATCGCGATCACACCGTGCCGTCCGCCGAAATCGGGGAACGCGGGGAACAGGAGACGCGACACCACCGGGAGGAAGCCATGAGCGACGGGGGCGGCGACGGCAACAGCGCGTACGGGCACACGCCCTTCAAGCGCGCCAGGAGTCACTTCACCGACCGGATCACCGCGGACGGCCGGGACGGCCTGCCCGTCGAGGCGGGCCGCTACCGGCTCGTGGTCAGCCGCGCCTGCCCCTGGGCGAGCCGGGCCGTGATCTCCCGGCGGCTCCTCGGTCTGGAGGGCCCGCTGTCGATGGCGATCACCGATCCGGTCCAGGACGACCGCAGCTGGCGGTTCGGCCTCGACCCCGGCGGGCGCGATCCCGTCCTCGGCATCCGGTACCTCGCCGAGGCGTACGAGCGGCGGGAACCCGGTCATCCGGGCGGGGTCAGCGTGCCCGCGATCGTCGACGTGCCGAGCGGGCGACTGGTGACGAACGACTACCAGCAGATCACTCTGGACCTCGCCACCGAGTGGACGGCCCTGCACCGCCCCGGAGCGCCGGACCTCTACCCGGAGCGGCTCCGCGACGAGATCGACGCGGTCATGGCCGAGGTGTACGAGGACGTCAACAACGGGGTGTACCGGGCGGGTTTCGCCGACAGCCAGGACGTGTACGAGGAGGCGTGCGCGGGGGTCTTCCGGCGCTTGGAGCTGCTGACGTCACGGCTGGCACGGCAGCGGTACCTGGTGGGCGACGCCCTCACCGAGGCGGACATCCGGCTGTTCACCACCCTGGTGCGTTTCGACGCCGTCTATCACGGTCACTTCAAGTACAACCGCTGGAAGCTGGCGGAGAATCAGGTGCTGTGGGCGTACGCCCGCGATCTCTTCCAGACGCCCGGTTTCGGCGACACCGTCGACTTCGACCACGTCAAACGGCACTACTACCGGGTGCACACCGGCATCAACCCGACGAGGATCGTCCCCCTCGGCCCGGACCTGGCCGGCTGGCACTCCCCGCACCGCCGGGAGGAGCTCGGCGGCCGCCCGTTCGGCGACGGCACGCCGCCCGGCCCGGTGCCGCCCGGTGAAGAGGTGCCGGCGGCCGGCCGGGCCCCCCGTCCCTCCCCCACGACACAGAAGGAGTGAGGAGATCCATGGCCAAGAAGAGGAAACTCCCCCTGGTCTACCAGCCGGTCGGATTCGCGCTGGGCTGGGCGAGCGGCGCCCTGGCGGGGCTCGCGTTCCGCAAGGCGTGGAAGGCGATCCGGCACGAGGACGACGCACCGGACGCCCTGGACCGGGACCGCGGCTGGGGCGAGGTCCTGCTGGCCGCGGCGGTGCAGGGCGCGATCTTCGCGGCCGCCCGCAGCGCCGCCGACCGCACCGGCGCCAAGGCGATCGAGCGCTCCACCGGCGTCTGGCCCGCCAGGGAGAAGAGCGGCCGCGACTGACTCCCGTCCGCCGTGCCGCGGCGGGCGCCTGCCGAAGGGCGCCGCCCGCCGCCGCCGCCGTGCGTCCCGGGCTCAGCCCTGCTTCGGCGCGGTCGAGGGCGTCAGGCGGAGCGTGAAGGAGTGGCCCGCCGGATCGGCGTAGCCGCGCTCCTCGTGGGGGCCGGGGGGCGCCCTTGGTCTCCAGGGGGCGGCCGCCCAGGCCGACCACCCTGCGTTCCACCTCGTCGAGGTCGTCGACCAGGAAGTCCAGGTGGGCCTGGAGGGAGTTCTCGGGGCGGGGCCAGCTCGGCGGCGTCGCGTTCACGTCGCGTCGGAAGGCCAGGCGGATGCCGTCCCCGCTCCTGATCTCGACGCGGTTCGCGCTCCGGTCGATCTCCTCGGCGTCCAGGAGTCCCTTGTAGAACTCGGCGAGCTTCTCGGGCTCGGCACAGTCGAGCACCACGACGCCCGCTTTCACCAGTGCCATGTCGTCGTCTCCTCCACGTCTCCTCCACGGGATCAGGGCCGGAGCGGAGCGCCCCGCCTCCGAACCCTGCGGATACCCCCGTTTCCACCCCCCATCGGGAGCCAGACGACCCCTCCCTCTGGACTTCTTGGACAGGTGTCCCGCTATAGTGGACACCTGTCCAAGAAGTGAGAGGGAGACCATGGAAATCCTGGCGAACGTTCTCGTCGCGCTGGTGGCCGCGCTGCATCTCTACATCCTGGTGATGGAGATGTTCCTGTGGCAGAAGAAGCCCGGGCTGTCGTTCCACGGCTTCGACCCCGAGATGGCGAAGAGAACCGCCGCGATGGCCGCCAACCAGGGGCTCTACAACGGCTTCCTCGCGGCGGGCCTGGTGTGGGGGCTGATCGCGGCCGACCCCACCGGCTTCCGCGCCCAGGTGTTCTTCCTGTCCTGCGTGATCGTCGCGGGCGTGTACGGCGCGCTCACCGCGAACCGCCGGATCCTGTTCGCGCAGGCCCTGCCCGGCGCCCTCGCCCTGGTCGCCGTCCTCGTCGCTCGGTGACCCGCCAGGAGCCCGAGGACCCGAGGGCGGCCCGCACCCGTGCGCGGCTGCGCTCGGCGCTCCTCGAGGAGTGCGCCGAGCGGCCGCTGGAGGAGGTGGGCGTGGCCGCCCTGGTGCGGCGGGCGGGCGTCGGCCGAGCCACGTTCTATGTGCACTATCCCGACCTGGAGGCCCTCGCCGTCGACGCCTGCGCCGACGTCGTGCGGGAGGCCGTGGAGGCGTTGCACTCCTGGCAGGGCCGCCCCGACCCGGTGCGGGCTCCGGCCGCGCTGGCGGAGTTCTTCGAGTCGCTGACCCCGCACGGCGCGCTCTACCGCACGCTGCTGACGCCGGGCGGCGGAGGGCCGCTCGGCCAGGTGCTCCACCGCGACCTGCGCGCCTACAGCCTGCGGGAGCGGCAGCGCGCGGGCGCGGCGGACGCGCCGCTGGTCGCCTCGGCCGTCGCCGCGACCTTCGCCGGGGTGCTGGCGGACTGGCTGCACGGCGACCTGGACGGCTCGCCCGCCGAGATCGCCGACCAGGTGTGGCAGTTGCTGGTCGCGCTGCACGCGAGCCGCTGAGCGAACCCGGTCGTCCACCGCAGGGCGCGCGGTGGGCGGCGAGCGGTGGCGGTGGCGGGCGATGGCGGTGACGGTGAGCGCGTGTTCAGCGGGGCGCCGTCGTCTGGAACGTCCTGCGATACGCCTGCGGGGAGACGCCGATGGCCGCGTGCAGGTGCTGCCGCAGCGAGGCGCCCGTGGCGAAGCCGACGCGGCCCGCGATCTGGTCCACGGAGAGGTCGCTGGCCTCCAGCAGATGCCGGGCGTGCGCGACGCGCTGCTGGATGAGCCAGCGGCCGGGACTGAGCCCCGTCTCGTCGTGGAAGCGGCGGGCGAAGGTGCGCAGGCTCATCCGGGCGTGTGCGGCGAGGTCGGCCAGGGCGAGCGGCTCGCCGAGCCGCCGCAGGGCCCAGGCGCGGGTGTCCGCCGTGCTCGCCGCGCCGGCCTCGGAGACCGGCTGTTCGATGTACTGGGCCTGGCCGCCGTCCCGGAAGGGCGGGACGACACAGCGGCGGGCCACCCTGTTGGCGAGTTCGCTGCCGTGGTCCTTGCGGACGAGGTGCAGGCAGACGTCGACGCCGGAGGCGGCACCCGCCGAGGTCAGCACCCGGTCCTCGTCGACGAAGAGGACGTCCGGGTCCAGCTCGACGTGCGGGTACCTGCGGCGGAACTCCTCCGCGACGCACCAGTGGGTGGTGGCCCGGCGGCCGTCGAGCAGGCCGGCGGCGGCGAGCACGAACGCGGCGGTGCAGATGGACACGAGGCGCGCCCCGGGGCGGATCCGGGCGAGGGCCGCGGCGGCCGCGTCGGGCAGGTGGTCGGTCATCCGATCGGGCGCGACCGGGGCGATCACCACCGTGTCGGCCGTCTCCAGCAGCTCGGGGCCGTGCTCGACGCCGACCGTGAAGTCGGCGTTGGTGTGCACCGGCCGCCCGTCGACCGTGCAGGTCAGCACCTCGTAGTGGCCGTCGGCCGCGCCGAACACCCGGCTGGGGATGCCGAGTTCGAAAGGGTAGACGCCGTCGAGGGCGAGGACGACGACGCGGTGCTTCGCAGGCATGGCACGATTCTATCGGAAGTTGGCAATCGTGCCATTTCCCGGCCGGGCGCGGCCCGGCAGGCTGGTTCACCATGAGCACTGTGAACACCATGCGCACCGTGAACACCATGCGCGTCATCGGCCAGAGCGTCCTCGGCGGTCCCGAGGTCCTGAGGGAAGAGGAAGTGGAGCGGCCCGCGCCGGGTCCGAACCAGGTACTGGTGCGGGTGCGCGCCGCGGGCGTCAACCCGACCGACTGGAAGCACCGCGCCACGGGAGGCTTCCTGGGCGAGCCGCCGTTCGTCCTCGGCTGGGACGTCTCCGGCACGGTCGAGACGACGGGCATCGGCGTGGCCGCCTTCGCCCCCGGCGACGAGGTCTTCGGCATGCTGCCCTACCCCTACGGCCACGGGTCCCACGCCGAGTACGTCGTCGCGCCGGTCCGGGCCCTGTGGCACAAGCCGACCGGGATCGACCACGTCCAGGCCGGCGCGCTGCCGCTGGTCTCGCTGACCGCCTGGCAGGCGCTGGTGGAGACGGCCGGCCTCGAAGCCGGGCAGCGGGTGCTGATCCACGCGGCCGCGGGCGGCGTCGGGCACGTGGCCGTGCAGATCGCCAAGGCGCGCGGGGCGTACGTGATCGGCACGGCCAGCGCGGGCAAGCACGATCTCCTGCGCGAACTCGGCGCCGACGAGACGATCGACTACCGGGAGACCGACTTCACCGAGGCGGTGAAGGACGTCGACGTCGTCCTGGACACCCTGGGCGGGGACACCTCGGTCGACTCGCTGCGCGTCCTGCGCCCGGGCGGGATCGTGGTCTCGATCCTGCCCGTCGGCTCCGGGGAACTGTACGAGGAGGCCGAGCGGCTGGGCGTGCGGGCGGTGCGGATGCTGGTGGACGCCGACCGGGCCGGCATGCGGGAGATCGCCCGGCTGGTCGAGGCGGGGCAGCTGCGCGCCACCATCGCGGGGACCTTCCCGCTGACCGGCGCCGCCGAGGCGCACAGGCTCGGCGACACCGGCCGGACCACCGGGAAGCTCGTTCTCACTGTCGACTGACGAGACGTCAGGACACCGCCGGCAGCCCGGTGGCCGCGGCGTCAGGACCTCAGAACGTCAGGACGGGCTTGACGGTCTTGCCCGAGGTCATGTCCAGGACCGCCCGGTCGATGTCCGCGAAGGCGTAGGTGCCGATCAGCCGGTCCAGCGGCAGCCGGCCCGTCTTGACCAGTTCGACGAGGGCCGGGATGAAGCGCTGCGTCTCGCTGTCGCCGAGAGTGAGCCCCACGACCCGCTTGCCGCCCAGCAACCCGTTGACGTCCAGGGCCACTTCGCTGCCGAAGGGCGGTGCGCCGACCACCACCAGGGTGCCGCGGGCGGCGAGCGCGTCGACGCCCTGACGCAGCACGGCCGTGTTGCCCGTGGTCTCCACGACGCCGTCGGCGCCGCGCCCGCCGGTGATCTCCGCGAGGGCGTCGCCGAGGGCGTCCCGGCCGGCGTCGACGGTGTGCGTGGCACCCAGCTCCCGTGCCAGTTCCAGCCGTTCGGCGACCCGGTCGACCGCGACGATCGTGGTGGCCGGGGTGAGGGCGGCCGCCATGACCGCCGACAGACCGACGGCTCCGGCGCCGAGGACGACGACGGTGCTGCCCGTCGCGGGCTCGAGCACGTTCCAGACGGCGCCGACGCCGGTCTGCACGCCGCAGCCCAGCGGGGCGATCGACGCCAACGGCACGTCGGGGTCCACCTTGACGAGGCTGCGCTCGTCGACCAGCGCCCGCTCGGCGAACGAGGACTGCCCGAAGAAGTGGCCGCCGAGCGGCTCGCCGTCGCGGCTGAGCGTGCTGGTGCCGTCCGCGCGGCGGCCGCCGAGGAGGTTCAGCGGCAGCCACGAGGCGCAGTAGGCGGGGTGGCCGCCGTGACAGTTGCGGCAGCTGCCGCAGGAGGTGAAGGACAGCACGACGTGGTCGCCGGGGGCCACGGCCGTGACGGCCGAACCGACCGCCTCGACGACCCCCGCGCCCTCGTGGCCGAGGACTCCGGGCAGCGGGAAGGGCAGTCCGCCGCTCGCCACCCCGAGGTCGGTGTGACACAGTCCGGCCGCCACGAGCCGGACGACCGCCTCATGCGGGGCAGGGTCCTCGAGGACGACCTCGGACAGGGTGAAGGGCGCTCCGGCGGACTCGACGACGGCGGCGCGCGTGGTGATGGTCATGGGTGCGACTCCCTTGCTTCCGCGAGGCGTTCAGTCGAGCGAGACGACGACGGACTTGACCTTGGTGTACGACTGGAGCGCCTCGGGGCCGTACTCGCGGCCGAAGCCGGAGTCCTTGACGCCGCCGAAGGGGACGGCCGGGTCGAGCATGGCCCAGTCGTTGACCCAGACGATGCCGGCCTGGAGGCGGTCGGCGACGCGGTGCGCGCGGGCCAGGTTGCCGGTCTGGACACCCGAAGCCAGGCCGTACGGCGTGGAGTTGGCGAGCGCGACGGCCTCGTCCTCGTCGTCGAAGGGCTGGACGGTGAGGACCGGCCCGAAGATCTCCTCCTGCACGACCCGGGAGTCGTTCGCCAGGTCCGCGATGACGGTGGGCCGGTAGTAGTACCCGCCGTCGAGGTCGAGGCGCTCGCCGCCGCAGACGATGCGGGCGCCCTCCTTGCGGGCGAGTTCGACGTACTCCTCGACCTTGCGCAGGTGCTTCTCCCCCGCCATCGGGCCGACGACGGTCTCCGGCTGCCGGGGGTCGCCGACGGGCACGCCCGGGACGGCCTCGGCGAGGATGCCCAGCAGTGTGCTGTAGACCGGGCGGGCCACCAGCAGACGCGGGCCGCCCATGCAGAACTGGCCGGTGTTGAAGACGAAGCCCTTGATGACGGCTCCGACGGCCTTCTCCAGGTCGGCGTCCTCGAACACGAGGTGGGCGGCGTTGCCGCCGAGCTCCATGGTGACCGGCTTGAGGTTCTCGCCGGCGATGCTCGCGGCGTGCCGGCCGACTGCGGTGGAGCCGGTGAAGGCGATCTTGTCGACGCCGGGGTGGCGCAGCAGCGCCTCGCCCGCCACCGGACCGCTGCCGGTGACGACGTTGACGACGCCGTCGGGCACGCCCGCCCGCTGGAAGAGGTCGGCCATGTACAGGGCGCTGAGCGGGGTCTCGTCGGCGGGCTTGTGGACGACCGTGTTGCCGGCGGCGAGCGCCGGGGCGATCTTCGAACCGGCCAGGATGAGCGGGAAGTTGAACGGGGTGATCGCGGCGACGACGCCGAGCGGGCCGCGCCGGGTGTAGGCGAGGGCGTTCATGGGGGTGTCGCGGTTCGCGCCGTCGAGGGCGAAGGCGAGGGAGGCGAAGTACTCGTAGTCGTTGGCCGCGTTGGTGACGTCGACGGCGTGCGCGAGGGTGATCGGCTTGCCGACGTCGAGGCTCTCCAGCCGGGCGATCGCGTCGGCCTCGGCGCGGATCAGCTCGGCCACCCGGAGCAGGACGCGACCGCGCTCCCTGCCGCTGAGGCCGGACCACTGCCCGGCGTCGAAGGCCTTCCGCGCGGACCGTACGGCGGCGTCCACGTCGGCGGCGCCCGCCTCCGCGACGGTGGTGACGACCGTGCCCCGCGAGGGGTCGATCACCTCGGTGCGGGCTCCGTCGGCGGCCTCGCGCCACTGTCCCCCGATGAACAGTCGACCGGGGCCGGTCTCGAAGGTGGTCATCGCCACTCCTCAGCATCGTCGCCAAGATTTCAACAAACAGGATTCCTGTTGGTTCGCAGTCTCTTTACAGACAGGTTTCCTGTCAATGCTCTAGGCTCGGGCCCATGGCCGGCACCCCGACGAACAAGACAGCGCCCACACCCTTGCCCCACCGGACACCCCCGTCCCTCCTCTACATGGTGAAGCAGGTCGAGCTGGTCGTACGGTCCCATCTGGACGAAGTGGTCAAGCCGTCCGGGATCACGGCCCTGCAGTACACGGCGCTCACCGTGCTGGAGCGGCACGACGGGCTGTCGGCCGCCCAGCTGGCCCGGGACTCCTTCGTCACCGCCCAGTCCATCGCCGACCTGGTGCGCTCCCTGGAGGGGCGGGGACTGATCCGCCGCGAGCGCAATCCGCACAACCGGCGCGAGCTGCTGATCCTGCTCACCGCCGACGGGCGCGCGCTCCTCGACCGGCACGCCGGCCCGGTGCGGGAACTGGAGGAGCGCATGGTGCGACAGCTCACGGCACACCAGACCGAGCAGTTCCGCGCGGCGCTGTCGACGGCCTGGCATGCCCTGTCGTAACCCTCCCGGCGCGCCTGCGACCGCGCGCCGCACCCCATCCGACCGCCCGTCGCGCCCCCTTCGCTCACGGTGCGAAAAAACTCGGGCAGAGTCGGTTGCATTTCGAAGACATATGTCAATCGAACATGCTGGAATTCACTCCATCGGGGGTAACTTGCTGGAGCGGGGAACTGGCGTGTGCGCCCCGCCCGTTGAAGGCTCCCGACCGGTGGAGCGGGTTGGAGGCGATGGCGTCGTGCAGCAGAAATCTCCGGCGGGCACCCCGCATCTACGCGTCCGCGAGGACCGGGGGTACACGGTGCTGGAGTTCCACGGCGAGATCGACATCGTCGCGGCGACCGAGATCGGTCCGCACCTCGACGACGCGACCGGGTGCGCCGCACCGCGCATCGTGATCGACCTGACCCCGGTCGAGTTCTTCGACTGCTCCGGGCTGCGCCTGCTGTACCGGGCCCGCGGCCGGGTCCTCGACCAGGGCGGCCGGCTGCACCTGGTCTGCCCCCACCCGCTCACCCTGCGGATCCTGCGGGCCACCGGGCTGTCCCGGCTGCTGCCGCCCGCCGCGACCCTGGAGGCCGCCCTGGAGCGGCCCGGCGCCGCCTCCGGCACGTTATGACGGCGCCGGGAAGCGC
>NZ_JBEPBI010000248.1:0-11104 GCF_040299045.1 Streptomyces sp. NPDC001027 | reverse complement strand
GGCGGCGGCGCGGCCGCGGTCGTGCCGCGCGGCGCCGCCGGGCACGGACACCAGGGCCGTGGTCGGCGTCGGCGCCGACGGCAGGGCGAGGCTGGACAGTCTGACCCTCGACGGCTGGTACGCCGTGGCGGGGCGGCGGATGCCGCTGGGCGGCGTCAACCAGTACGCGCTGCCGGAGAACTCGGTCGGCGCGTACACCCCGGACTGGGGCGGCGCCTCACGCCGTCGGGCCACCTGCGGCTCGGACACCGCGCGGGCCGCGCCCTGCAGCGCGGGCACGTACGAAGTGACGTTGCGGAGGGGCCGGGTCGTGTCGGCATCGGTCACGCCGGGCAGCGGCACGATCGCCGCGGGCACCACGGTCCTCGTCGGACGGGAGGCGGGCGCACAGCGCCTGAGGACGCTCGTCACGGGGCAGCGGGTGGCGGTGCGCTATGCGCTGAGGTCCGCGTCGGGGTCGGCGTACCGCTTCGCCGTGGGCGGTTTCCCGGTCCTGTCGGGCGGCCGGCCGCTCGCGGGCCTCGACACGTCGGTCTCCGCGGTGCGCACCGCCGTCGGCATCGGCGACGGCGGAAGGCGGGTGTTCCTGTTCGCGCTGGACGGCGCCGCCCCCTACCGCCGGGGTCTGACGATCGCCGGGGTCGCCGCCGCACTCCGGAGCCTCGGCGCGACGGAGGGTTTCAGCCTGGACGGCGGCGGATCCTCGACGTTGGCGGCCCGTCCGCCGGGCGCGGTGACCGGCGTCACGGTCCGCAACCATCCGTCCGACGGGACGGAGCGTCCCGTGGCGAACGGCGTCGGGGTCTTCGTCGGCTGACCCGGGGTCACCGGACGCTGCCGGTGATCCCGGTGATCCCGGTGATCCCGGCGCCCCCTGCGCCGCGGGGCCTCACGGCCGGAGACCGCCGACGATGTCGGCCGTCGCCGTGAGGCCGCCGGCGATGGTGGGAGCCATGCTGGTGCCGGCCAGGAGGAATCCGAGCAGCAGACAGACCAGGGCGTGCGAGACCTTCAGTCCGCCGTTGCGCATGAAGATCACCGCCAGCACCAGCAGCAACAGCACCGCGGAAATCGAAACGGCCACCGTCAACCTCCTCTACATCCATTTCAACGGTGTTCGGCCGTAAGTGTGGCGTAAAGGAGGTTTCGTCCGGGTTGCTGACCCGTCCGCCGAAGGAGTGGTGTCACAAAGAAGCCCGCCCCCGGCGATCGCCCGGGGCGGGCCTCACCTGGTGACGGCCGGGATCAGGGCGCCCGCAGGTCGACGAGTTCGGCGACGGCGGCCCGGTGCGCGCCCGCGGTGCCGTAGGCGATCGAGTCGGCCTTGGCGCGCTTGAGGCAGAGGTGGACGGGGTGCTCCCAGGTCATGCCGATGCCGGCGTGCAGTTGCAGCGCCTCCTCTGCTGCACGCACGGCGACTCCCGCGGCGTAGGCCTGCGCGACGGCCGTCGCGAGATCGGCGTCCTCGCCGTTCGCCAGCGCGTCGGCCGCGGCGCGGGCGGCGGCCCGGAGGTTGACGACCTCCAGCCACAGCTGCGCCAGGCGGTGCTTGAGGGCCTGGAAGCCGCCGACGGGCCGGTTGAACTGCTTGCGCTCCTTCAGATAGCGCACGGTCTCGGTCAACGCCCATTCGGCCAGACCGAGTTGCTCGGAGGCGAGCAGTCCGGCCCCGGCGCGCAGGGCGCGCCGCACGGCGGGTCCGGCGTCTCCGAGCCGGGGGCCGGCCGCGACCCCGGAGAGGGTGACGGACGCGAGGGGCCGGGTGAGGTCGAGCGACACCTGCGGGGTGACGGTCACGGTCGAGGCGTCGACCGCGTACAGGCCGCCGTCGTCCGCGGGGACGAGCAGCAGGTCGGCGGCCACGGCGTCGGCGATGCCGGTCAACTCGCCGGACAGCAGCCCGTTCTCGAGTCGTACGGCCGGGAAGGCGGCGCCGGGCGCGATGTGCAGCCCCACGGCGAGCGCACCGACGGTGGTCGCCGACGCCAGCTTGGCGAGCAGTTCGTCGGCGCCGCACGCCAGCAGCGCCTCGGTGGCCACCACCGCGCTGGTCAAGTAGGGCAAGGGCGCTACCGTGCGGCCCAGTTCCTCGAGGACGACGGCCGCCTCCCGGTGCGTGGCGCCCTGTCCGTCCAGCTCCTCGGGGATCAGCAGGCCGGCGAGGCCCATGTCGCCGGTGAGCGTCTTCCACAGGGAGACGTCGTGCGGGGCGTCCGACTCGGTCCGCGCGATCGCGGCGGCCGGGTCGAGGCGGTCGGTCAGCAGGTCCCGGACCGCCGACCGCAGCGCCTCTTCCTCTTCGGAGTAGAGGAGATCCGGCTGTGTGCTCATCGGGCCAGGTCCTTCCAGGCGACGTCCTTGTCGGTGCGCGGCTCGGACGGCAGGCCCAGGACGCGCTCGGCGACGATGTTCAGCAGGACCTCGCTGGTCCCGCCCTCGATGCTGTTGCCCTTGGAGCGCAGGTAGCGGTACCCGGCGTCGCGGCCGGTGAAGTCCACGAGCTCCGGGCGGCGCATCGTCCAGTCGTCGTACAACAGGCCTTCTTCGCCCCGCAGTTCCACTTCCAGGCCGCTGATCTCCTGGTTGAGGCGGGCGAAGGCGAGCTTCATGCCGGCGCCCTCGGGGCCGGGCTGGCCGGACGCGAGCTGCTGGCGCAGGCGTTCGCCGGTGAGGCGGGCCACCTCGGCCTCCACCCACAGCTTGAGCAGCCGCTGGTGCAGGTCGTGGGTGCGCAGCTCGGGCCGTTCGCGCCACGTCCTGGAGACCGGGCCGATCATGCCGCCCTCGCGGGGCAGCCGCATGCCGCCGATGGCGACGCGCTCGTTGTTCAGCGTGGTCTGCGCGACCCGCCAGCCCTCGCCGACCTCGCCGAGGCGGCGTGTGTCGGGGATGCGCACGTCGGTGAGGAAGACCTCGTTGAACTCGGCCTCGCCGGTGATCTGGCGCAGCGGCCGCACCTCGACGCCCGGGTCGGTCATGTCGCAGAGGAAGTAGGTGATGCCCGCGTGCTTGGGGACGTCCGGGTCGGTGCGGGCGATGAGGATGGCCCAGCGGGCGACGTGGGCGCTGGAGGTCCACACCTTCTGCCCGTTGACGATCCAGTCGCCGTCGTCCGCACGGACGGCGCGGGTGCCGAGCGCGGCCAGGTCGGAGCCGGCGCCGGGCTCGCTGAACAGCTGGCACCAGACCTCGTCGCCCGTCCACAGCGGCCGCAGGAACCGCTGCTTCTGCTCGTCGGTGCCGTACTTCAGGATCGTCGGGGCGGCCATGCCGAGGCCGATGCCGATGCGCCGGGGGTCGTTGTCGGGGGCGCCCGCGGTCTCCAGCGCGGCGTCGACGACGGCCTGGAGGGAGCGGGGGGCGCCGAGGCCGCCGAGGCCCTCCGGGTAGTGCACCCAGGCGAGCCCGGCGTCGAAGCGGGCCTTCAGGAAGTCCGACCGCTCGGTCGTGGCGGGCGGATGGTCGGCCAGCAACTGCGCCGTGCGGCGCTGGAGTTCGGCTGCGTCGGTCATACGGCGGCTCCGTTCTGCGGTACGACGGCGACCCGGCCGGTGGTGACGCCGTCGGCGACCCGCTGCACGGCGGCCGCGGCCCCGTCGAGCGGCGTCCGCTCGCTGATCAGCGGCTTGATCGCGCCCCGGGCGGCCAGTTCGGTGAGCTGCTCGTGGCAGTGCTGGACCAGCTTCGGGTTCTTCGTGTTGTACAGGCCCCAGTGCAGGCCGAGGATCGCGTAGTTCTTCACCAGCGCGTGGTTCAGCGCGGGGCTCGGGATGGTCCCGCTCGCGAAGCCGACGACGACGATCCGGCCCTCGAAGGCGACGGTCTTCGCGGACTGCGTGTAGGCCTCGCCGCCGACGGGGTCGTAGATCACGTCGGCGCCCCGGCCGCCGGTGGCCTCCTTCACGGCCGCGACGACGTCCTCGGCCCGCCGGTCGATCACCGCGTCGCAGCCCAGCTCCCGGGCGACGGCCGCCTTCTCGGCGCCGCCCACGACGCCGATGACCCGCGCGCCCGCCGCCTTCCCGAGCTGTACGGCCGCGCTGCCGACGCCTCCGGCGGCGGCGTGGACGAGCAGTGTCTCGCCCGCTTCGAGACGCGCCCTGCGGTGCAGACCGAACCAGCCGGTCTGGTAGCCGATGTGCAGGGCGGCGGCCTCGGCGTCGTCGAGCGACTCGGGGGCGGGCAGCAGGGCGGCGGCGTCGGCGACCGCGTACTCGGCGAAGCCGCCGTGCGGCAGGGCCGGGTTGGCGATCACACGGCGGCCGTCCTCGGTCTCGCCGCAGATCTCCACGCCCGGGGTGAACGGCAGGGGCGGCCGGACCTGGTAGTGGCCCCGGCACATCAGCACGTCCGGGAAGTTGATGTTCGCGGCGCGCACCCGGAGCAGGACCTGGCCGTCGCCGGGCGTGGGCCGCTCCACGTCCGCGAGCCGCATCACCTCGCTCGGCTCGCCGTTCTCGTGCACCTGCCATGCCTGCATGCGGAGCCTCCACGGGACTGCGTCGTCGGACCCTGGTCCCCTGCATACTAAGCGGTCGCTTGTCCTCCGGGGAACCGTTGCGTGCGTCACCTCCGCGACGGCCTCGCCCGCACGTGCATCCGCTCGCCCTGCGGCCCGAACAGGCTGAGGAACTCGGCCGGCCCCTCTCCCGTCGATCCGAACCAGTGCGGCACGCGTGTGTCGAACTCGGCCGCCTCCCCCGCCGTCATCACCACGTCGTGCTCCGCGAGCACCACCCGCAGCCGTCCCGACATCACGTACAGCCACTCGTAGCCCTCGTGGGTGCGCGGCTCCGGCTCCTCCTCGCGCTGCGGCACGAGCACCTTGAACGCCTGCAGGCCGCCGGGCTGCCGGGACAGCGGCCAGAAGGTGCGCCCGTGCCGCACCATCGGCTCGGACCGCACCCGGGGGTCGCCGACCGGGGGCGCCCCGACCAGCTCGTCCAGCGCGACCTGATGGGCCCGCGCGATCGGCAGCAGCAGCTCCAGGCTGGGCTTGCGCAGCCCGGACTCCAGCCGGGACAGGGTGCTGACGGAGATGCCGGTCGCACCGGACAGCGCCGCGAGCGTCACCTCCCGTTCCTTGCGGATGCGACGCAGCCTGGGCCCGACCTCCGCGAGCACGTCATCCGTAGTCATCTCCCCATCTTGCCGAACCGGCAAAGACGTTTGCCAATCCCGTACCGGCCCGGGGTGTACTCACCGGCTCGCCGTTGCACCATGGCTGCATGTTGCTGACCCGGCTCGCCGACGTGTCCCGGGAGGTCGCCGCCGTTTCGGCGCGCTCCCGCAAGATCGCCCTGCTCGCCGAACTCTTCCGGGAGACGGACGCGCAGGACGTCCCCGTCGTGATCCCCTACCTGGCCGGGCGGCTCCCCCAGGGTCGTCTGGGCGTCGGCTGGAAGGTGCTGAGCCGCCCGGTCGCCCCGGCCGACGAGCCGACCCTCTCCGTGCGGGAGGCGGACGCCCTGCTCACCGAGCTCGGCACGGTCTCGGGCCCTGGATCACAGGCCGAACGGGTGCGTCTGGTGGGTGAGTTGATGAGCGCGGCCACCGCGGACGAACAGCGGTTCCTGCTCGGCCTGATCACCGGCGAGGTCCGGCAGGGCGCGCTGGACGCCCTCGCCGCGGAGGGTCTGGCGCAGGCGACCGGCGCGTCCCCGGCAGACGTGCGGCGCGCGGTGATGCTGGCCGGGTCGCTGCAGTCGGTCGCGCGGGCGCTGCTCGCGGACGGTCCCGCCGCGCTGGAGTCGTTCCGGCTCACCGTGGGCCGCCCGGTGCAGCCGATGCTCGCGCACACCGCGTCCTCCGTCACCGAGGCGGTGGGCAAGCTCGGCGCGTGCGCGGTGGAGGAGAAGCTGGACGGCATCCGCGTCCAGGTGCACCGCGACGGCGACGACGTGCGCCTGTACACCCGCACCCTCGACGACATCACCGACCGTCTGCCCGAGGTGACCCGTGCGGCGCGGGGACTGGCGGGGACGCGGTTCGTCCTGGACGGCGAGGTCATCGCCCTCGACCGCGCGGGCCGCCCGCGCTCGTTCCAGGAGACCGCGGGCCGGGTCGGCTCCCGGGTGGACGTGGCCACGGCCGCGGAGGCCGTGCCGGTCTCCCCCGTGTTCTTCGACGTGCTGTCCGTGGACGGGCGGGACCTGCTCGACCTGCCCTTCGCCGAGCGGCACGCGGAGCTGGCCCGGCTCGCGCCCGAGCCGATGCGGGTGCGCCGCACGCTGGTGTCGGGCCCGGACGAGGCCGAGGCCGCGGAGGAGTTCTCCCGGCAGACGCTGCTGCGCGGCCACGAGGGCGTCGTCGTCAAGGCGCTGGACGCGCCCTACAGCGCGGGCCGGCGCGGCGCGTCCTGGCTGAAGGTCAAGCCGGTGCACACCCTCGACCTGGTGGTCCTGGCCGCCGAGTGGGGACACGGGCGGCGCACCGGCAAACTCTCCAACCTGCACCTCGGCGCCCGGACGCGGGACGGCGGCTTCGTGATGCTCGGCAAGACCTTCAAGGGCATGACCGACGCGATGCTGGCCTGGCAGACGGAGCGTCTGCGGGGGCTGGCCGTCGAGGAGACCGGGTACGCGGTGACCGTTCGCCCCGAGCTCGTCGTCGAGATCGCCTACGACGGACTGCAGCGTTCCTCCCGCTACCCGGCCGGCGTGACCCTGCGCTTCGCCCGCGTGCTGCGCTACCGGGAGGACAAGCGGCCCGAGGAGGCGGACACGGTGGAGACCCTGCTCGCGGCGCATCCGCAGGTGCGCCCGTGACCGCGCGCAGAAGTGCGGGGCTGCTGCTGTTCCGGCGGACCGCGACGGGCCTGGAGGTGTTGCTGGGTCACATGGGCGGCCCCTACTTCACGAAGAAGGACGCCGGAGCGTGGACCGTCCCCAAGGGCGAGTACGAGTGCGACGAGCCGGCCTGGGACGCGGCCCGGCGTGAGTTCCGCGAGGAGCTGGGGCTGGCCCCGCCCGACGGCGAGCCGATCGCGCTCGGCGAGGTGCGGCAGAGCGGCGGCAAGACCGTCACGGTGTGGGCCGTCGAGGCGGATCTCGACCCGGCCGCCGTCGAGCCGGGCGTCTTCACCATGGAGTGGCCGCCCCGCTCGGGACGCACCGCGGAGTTCCCGGAACTGGACCGGGTGGCCTGGCACGGCCTGGAACAGGCCCGTGCGGTGATCGTCACGACGCAGGCCGCGTTTCTCGACCGGCTGGCGGAGCACTCGTCATCGGGCGCCTGAGCGGACGCGCACGCGTTGCGGTGTCCGGTGCGGCGCGCGAAGGTCGGAACACAGCCAGCTCCCCAGGAGGTCGTCATGCCCATCGCGACGGTGAACCCGGCGAACGGCGAGACGCTCGAGACGTACGAGGCCATGGACGAGGAGGAGCTGGAACGCCGGCTCCAGCTCGCCGAGGCCACCTTCCGCACGTACCGGACGACGACGTTCGCCGAACGCGCACGGATGCTGCACCGGGCGGCCGACCTGCTCGACGAGGACCAGCGGGACATCGCCCGGACCATGACCGTCGAGATGGGCAAGCCGGTCGTGCAGGCGCGGGCCGAGGCCGCGAAGTGCGCCCGGGCGATGCGCTGGTACGCCGAGCACGCGCAGGAACTGCTCGCCGACCAGGAGCCGGCCGACGCCGACGTGAAGGACTCCGGCGGCTCGCGCGCCGTGGTCCGGTACCGGCCGCTGGGGCCGGTTCTCGCGGTGATGCCGTGGAACTTCCCGCTCTGGCAGGTCGTGCGGTTCGCCGCGCCGGCGCTGATGGCGGGCAACGTGGGACTGCTCAAGCACGCCTCGAACGTGCCGCGGACCGCGCTGTACCTGGAGGAGCTGTTCCACCGGGCGGGCTTCCCCGAAGGCTGCTTCCAGACCCTGCTCGTCGGCTCGGGCGCGGTGGACGAGATCCTGCGCGACGAACGCGTCAAGGCGGCGACCCTGACCGGCAGCGAGCCGGCCGGACGGGCCGTCGCCGCCACCGCCGGCGAGATGATCAAGAAGACGGTGCTGGAGCTGGGCGGCAGCGACCCGTACGTGGTGATGCCGTCCGCGGACCTCGACCGGGCGGCCGAGGTCGCGGTGACCGCGCGTGTGCAGAACAACGGGCAGTCGTGCATCGCCGCCAAGCGGTTCATCGTTCACACGGACGTGTACGACGCGTTCACCGAGCGGTTCGTCGCGGGCATGGCGGCGCTGAAGGTCGGGGATCCGCTGGAGGAGGAGACGGACGTCGGCCCGCTGGCGAGCGAGCAGGGGCGCTCGGACCTGGAGGAGCTGGTGGACGACGCGAGGCGCTCCGGGGCCCGGGCGCTGTGCGGGGGCGCACGGCCCGAGGGGCCCGGCTGGTACTACCCGCCGACCGTCCTGGCCGGTGTCACGCGGGAGATGCGCATCCACCGCGAGGAGGCGTTCGGCCCGGTGGCGACCATGTATCGGGCGGCCGACCTGGACGCGGCGGTGCTCATCGCCAACGACTCGCCGTTCGGGCTGAGTTCCAACGTCTGGACGCGCGACGAGGCCGAGGTCGACCGGTTCGTCCGGGACCTGGAGGCCGGCGGGGTGTTCGTCAACGGAATGACGGCGTCCCATCCGGCGTTCCCGTTCGGCGGGGTGAAGCGGTCCGGATACGGCCGTGAGCTGTCCGGGCACGGAATCCGGGAGTTCTGCAACATCACCACGGTTTGGCACGGTGCGTGACCGCCGCGCGGCTACGATCCCGGATGTGAACCGCGAAGTGACCCTGCCCCTGATCGTCGACGACCGCGGGACCCTGCAGGTGGCCGCGGCGGATGTGAGCAAGCTGCTCCGCACGCTGGGGGGCCGATGGCTGCATCTCGTCGAGGCCGGGGCGGAGGGTCTCGACGAGGACACCGTCGCCGCGTTGACGATCGAGCTCGCCAAGCTCGCGGACCGGATCGACGTGGCCTGCATCGCGCACAGCAGCGGCGGCGCGCCGTAGCCGAAACGGGTCGGCAGGCGAGCGGCCTCCGGGGAACACGTCCCCCGGAGGCCGGACCGCGCGCCGTCGTCCCGTGCGTCAGCGGATCGGCATCCCCGACAGCGTGCGGGCGATCACCAGCCGCTGGATCTCGCTCGTGCCCTCGAAAATCGTGTAGATAGCGGCGTCGCGGTGCATGCGCTCCACCGGGTACTCCCGCGTGTAGCCGTTGCCGCCGAGGATCTGGATGGCCTGCGCGGTGACCTTCTTCGCGGTCTCGCTGGCGTACAGCTTCGACATCGAGCCCTCGGCGGCGGTGAACGGCTTGCCGTTGACCGCCATCCAGGAGGCGCGCCAGACCAGCAGCCGCGCGGCGTCGATCTGGGTGCGCATGTCCGCGAGCTGGAAGGCGACGCCCTGGTTGTCGATGATCGGGCGGCCGAACTGCTCCCGTGTCCTCGCGTAGTCGAGGGCGACCTCGTAGGCGGCGCGGGCCGTGCCGACGGCCATCGCGCCGACGGCGGGACGCGAGGCCTCGAACGTGGCCATCGCCGCGTTCTTCACGCGCTCGCCGCCGGTCTTCGCCCGCTCCCGGGCCCGCGCCAGCCGCTCGTCCAGCTTCTCCTTGCCGCCCAGCAGGCACGAACCGGGGACGCGCACGTCGTCGAGGACGACCTCGGCGGTGTGCGAGGCGCGGATGCCGTGCTTCTTGAACTTCTGGCCCTGGGCGAGACCCGGGGCGCCCGGCGGGACGATGAAGGAGGCGTGCCCCTTGGAGCCGAGCTCGGGGTCCACGGCCGCCACGACCACGTGGACGTTGGCGATGCCGCCGTTGGTCGCCCAGGTCTTGGTGCCGTTGAGCACCCACTCGTCCTTGGCCTCGTCGTACACGGCCCGCGTGCGCAGGGAGGCGACGTCCGAGCCGGCGTCGGGCTCGGAGGAGCAGAACGCGGCCACCTTGACGTCGTTCGCGTCGCCGTACATCTGCGGGATCCAGGTGCCGATCTGCTCCTCGGTCCCGTTGGCGAGGACGCCCACGGCGGCCAGCCCGGTGCCCACGATGGACAGGGCGATGCCCGCGTCGCCCCAGAACAGCTCCTCCATGGCCATCGGGATGCCGAGGCCGGTGGGGTCGAAATACTGCTGCGCGTAGAAGTCGAGGGAGTAGATGCCGACCTTCGCGGCCTCCTGGATGACCGGCCAGGGAGTCTCCTCACGCTCGTCCCATTCGGCTGCCGCGGGGCGGATGACGTCGGCGGCGAAGCCGTGCAGCCAGTCCCGGACCTCCTTCTGTTCGTCGTTGAGCTCCATGGTGAACTCGGCCATGTCCCCTCCAGCGGCGGTGCGTGTTACTAGCGGTAACGCGAGTCTGTTACCGGTCGGTAGGAAAAGTCAACTCCTGATGACGGCACAGGAGCCCTTCCACCCGTTCGATGTCAGGCTGCTGTCAGGTGTTAGTTTGCGCAGGCGTCACCGAAACAGCACGGGTGGGGAGAGCACATGGACACCACGCAGCGGACCGAGCAACAGCGGTCCGCCGACCGCCGACGACGCGAGTTGCTGGAGGCCGCCGACCGGGTGGTGCTGCGCGACGGCCCACAGGCGTCCATGAACGCCATCGCGGCGGAGGCCGGCATCACCAAGCCGATCCTCTACCGGCACTTCGGCGACAAGGGCGGACTCTACGCCGCCCTCGCCACCCGGCACACGGACGCCCTGCTGGACTCGCTGCGCGCCGCGCTGGACGCGCCCGCCGAACGGCGGGAACGGGTCGAGGCGACCCTCGACACCTACCTCGCCGCGATCGAGGCCCGGCCGCAGGTGTACCGCTTCCTGATGCACCCCTCCGACACGGGCACGGGCCCCGACCAGGGCTTCGACGTCGGCAAGCACAGCGCGCCCCTGCTGCGCCGGATGGGCGAGGAGCTGGCCCAGGTGATCGAGGACCGGCTGGATCTCGGCCCCGGCAGCCAGCAGCTCGCCCGGGTGTGGGGGCACGGGATCGTCGGGATGATGCACGCGGCCGGCGACTGGTGGCTCGGCGAGCGGCCGTGCTCCCGCGCCGAACTGGTGCGGAGCCTGGCCGACCTGCTCTGGGGTCGCCTCGCGGCGGCCGGCGACAAGGTCGGCGGCCCCGGCTTCTGACACGGGGCCGCCGCGCGGGC
>NZ_JBEPBI010000247.1:0-11120 GCF_040299045.1 Streptomyces sp. NPDC001027 | reverse complement strand
CGACGGTCGGGGCGGGGGAGGAGCTCGCCGTTCTGCCGGCCGGAGCAGCGGTCCACGTGGCGCTGCTCCGCGCCGGCGGCCTCGCCGTGCCGCGCCTGGTCCGTCCCGAGTACGCGGCCGGATGGCTCGCGCTCACAGCAGACCCCGCCTCCCTCCTCGGCCTCCCGGCCGCCGGCCGCGCGGAACCCGCGGACCTGCTGGAGCGGCGCGGGGCCGTGTTCGCGACGGTGCAGGGGCACTACTACGCCGACCCTCCGCGCATCGAACGCGGTTGGCGTCACCATCTGCTGTCCGTCGAGGGCCGCTCCTACCTCGACATCGTGAACAACGTGACCCCACTGGGCCACGCACACCCCCGCGTCGAGCAGGCCGTCGCCCGTCAGCTGCGTCGGCTCAACACCAACTCGCGGTTCCACTACGCCTCGGTGGTGGAGTTCACCGAACGTCTCGCGGCCCTCCTGCCCGAGCCGCTGGACACGGTGTTCCTGGTCAACTCCGGCTCCGAGGCCGTGGATCTCGGCCTGCGCCTCGCCGTCGGAGCCACCGGACAGCACGACGTCGTCGCGGTCCGCGAGGCCTACCACGGCTGGACCCACGCATCCGACGCGGTGTCCACGTCGCTCCAGGACAACCCGAACGCCCTGACGACACGGCCGAGTTGGGTGCACACCGTGGACTCGCCCAACCCGTACCGCGGACGGCACCGCGGGGTGCGGGCAGCGCGATACGGGCCGGAGGCGGCGGCGGTCATCGATGAGCTGGCCGCGTCGGGCCGCCCGGCCGGAGCCTTCGTCGGCGAGACCTTCTACGGCAACGCCGGGGGAGTGGCCCTGCCCGACGGCTATCTCGCCGAGGTGTACGCCGCCGTCCGCCGCCACGGCGGCCTCGCCGTCGCCGACGAGGTCCAAGTGGGCTACGGCCGCCTGGGCCACTGGTTCTGGGGATTCGAGCAGCAGCAGGTGGTTCCCGACGTGGTCTGCGTGGCCAAGGCCATGGGCAACGGCCACCCCCTCGGCGCCGTCATCACGACCAAGGCGATCGCCGACCGCTATCGCGACCAGGGGTACTTCTTCTCCTCCACCGGGGGCAGCCCGGTCTCGAGCGTCGTGGGCCTCACCGTCCTGGACGCTCTGCGCGACGAGGACCTCCAGGGCAACGCGGTACGGGTCGGAGGCCGCCTGAAGAGCCGGCTCCGGGCGCTGGCGGAAAGGCACGGCGTCATCGGCGCCGTGCACGGCTCGGGCCTGTACCTCGGCCTCGAACTCGTCCGCGACCGGGACACGTTGGAGCCCGCCACGGAGGAGACCGCCGAACTGTGCGATCGTCTCCTCGACCTCGGTGTGATCGTCCAGCCCACCGGGGACCACCTCAACATCCTGAAGATCAAACCCCCGTTGTGCATCGACTCCGCCGCCGTCGACTTCTTCGCCGACATGCTGGACCGCGCCCTGCGGGAGCTCGGGCACGGAGGCTGAGCCGCGACCGGCGGTGTGCCTTGCACCGGCCATCTATGCTGGCATCCGGCAGGACGGGGGAAGGGGCAGCCGATGGACTGGTTCTGGTGGGTTCTCATAGTCTTCTGGACGGGCGGCTTCGCCTGGGCCGCCGAGAACATCCGCACCGCGCTCCGACACCGGCATGAGCGCAAGTTGCAGCTGATGGAAGCCGCGAAGCAGGAACGGCTGGCCGTCGAAGCGGCGCACAAGCCGCCGGAGCCGGTGTGCGGATGCACGCACCATCTCGCCAAGCACGACAAGCAGGGCCGGTGCCACGAACGTGTCGAAGTGCCCACGGCCTGGGACGAGAACAAGAAGCCGCTGCGCTACGAGGCCGGCCAGTGCAACTGCCAGCAGTACGTGGGACCGCAGCCCCTCTCACAGGTGTTCGCCGAGGACCTGACCGACCTCGCCTGACGAGGACGGGCAGGCCGGGGCGCCGGAGAGCCGGCTCGGATCCGGCGCCCGAGATCGCTCGCGGGCGCCGGGAGACGGGTGGATCAGCGCAGTCCGGCGAAGAGGTCACTCTCGGGCGAGGCCGCGCCGGTGGTGTCCTGGACGCGCACGAAGGTCTCGACGCCCATCAACTCGGTGAACTTCTCCTTGCCCATCCTCAGGAAGAAGATGTTCTCGCCCTGGCTGGCGTGCGCGGCCAGCGCGTCGAACTTCTGACCGCCGAACGCGGAGGTGTCCACCCAGGTGGTGATCTCCTCGTCCGGGAGCCCGATCTCGGCCATCGCGGCGGCCTCGGCGGGATCCGGCTCCTCCCAGTCCGCCCCGAACTCGCGCATGACCTCCCCGAACCGCTGCATCATCGAGCGGGGCGCCGTCGTCCAGTACACCTTCGGTGTCGGCTCGGCCATCGCCAGCGCCGCCATCGTGATGCGGTTGGCCTGGATGTGGTCGGGGTGACCGTAGAAGCCGTTCTCGTCATAGGTGACGACCACGTCGGGCCGGTAGCGCCGCATGAGCTCCGCGAGCCGGGCGGCGCCCTCCTCCACCGGCGTCTGCCAGAACGAGCCGGGGGCGTCATTGGTCGACCAGCCCATCATCCCGGAGTCGGCGTAGTCCAGCGTCTCCAGGTGACTGATCTTCAGGACGTCGCAGCTCGCCTCGAGTTCCTTGCGCCGCATCAAGGCGACGGCCGCCGGATCATGCCCGGGATCGCCCGGCTTGACGCCTCCCGGTCCGTCACCGCAACCGCCGTCGGTACACGTCACGAGGACCGTGCGCACACCTTCCGCCGCGTACCGTGCCAAGACGCCCCCGGTTCCCGTGGCCTCGTCGTCGGGGTGGGCGTGCACCGCCATGAGCGTCAAGGGCCGGTCAGTCATGAAACGTCCTCCTGTGTGAGTGAGGGGCGGTCGGAGTCCCCTCCGTGACCTGGACGGACGTGCGTCAGCATGGGTCCGGCCGTCCTGGCGAACCGCCCGAGCGCCTCGTCCATTCCCTCGGGCGTGCGACCCACCGTAGTCGCTGCGCACAGGTGGGATGGAGCGGCGAGCGCTCCTCCAGTCAGTCGGCGGGGGCGATCCCTCCGATCCGGCGGACCGTTCTCACTCGACGGCGGTGAGCGTCGCGTAGACCACGACGTTGGCCTGGTATCCGGCGCCCCGGGTGTATCCGCCGCCGCAGGTGATCAGTCGTAGTTCGGCCCGCTCGGAGCTGCCGTACACCTTCTCGCTCGGGAAGTGCTTCTTGTTGTAGACCTCGAGAGCGTCGACGGTGAACACGGCGGTGCGCCGGTCGGCCCGGGTGATCTCGATGATGTCGCCCTTGGTCAGCGCGCCGAGCTCGTAGAAGACGCCGGGGGCGCCGCCGGGCAGGTCCACGTGGCCCGCGGTGACGGCCGTCCCCGCGGATCCCGGTGCTGTGCCCTCGCTGTACCAGCCGGCGCGGTGAGGAATGTCCGCGGGCGGGGGCTCGAGCGCCCCCGAGGAGTCGAGGTGCAGCTCGGTGACGGGCACGTTCACATGGACGGCGGGGATGCGCAGCCGGAGGGGTTCCGCGGGCGGCAGCGGGGTCACGACGGGGTCCGCCGGTGCGGCGGCGCGGTGGACCGTGGCTCCGGGACGGGGCGAGAACGTCTGACCCGCCGAAGGCTGCGGTGGCTGGTGGTCGTGTACCGCGCCGGCCACCAGCAGGACCCCGGCGACGAGCGTCCAGGCCAGAAGCCCGGCCGACGGGATGCGCGAGGACGACGGCGGCAAAGGAGCCGAGGGAGAGGGCGGGTCGGTGGTCTGCCTGGTGGCCATCGAGGTGGGTTCTTTCCTCGCAGCGAGAGAGGGGCGAGGGAGCTGAGGGGACCTGCAGCGGCTCCCGGGACCGGGAAGGGTCCGGGAGCCGCCGGGCGTTGCGGGGGCCGACGGAAAGCGGGCGGTCAGGTGACGTTCGCGTTCGAGCGGTGACGCCTCCTCACCAGCACGCCGGTGGCGGCCGCGGCGACCAGCGCCGCGCCGAGGGCGAGCTGCGGCGCTTTCAGCCCCGCGTCTCCGAAACCGGCCTCGACTGCACCGTCGGGCTGCCGCGTCGGGAGCTCATAGGAGTCCGTCATCATGATCCGCGGCGGGCACTTGACGACGACGGTGTCGGTGCCGGTCGACGTGCCGTCCGGCACGGTGAACTCACCGGTGAGAACGCCCTTGGTCTCGCCTCCGAAGAGGTGGAACGCCCCTGCCGCCTCGGACTCGCCCTTTCCGTACGTGACGTCCGCACCGCATGCGGTGGTGCTGACGGTGACCGTGGAGCCGTTGGCGGTCTGCCGCGAGTGGATGTCGAGACCCGAGTCGCCGGCGGCAGCGGCGACCGGGACGTGAAGAGCCAGAAAACCGGCCGTCAGGCCGATGCCGATACCGATGCGCACACGTGTGTTGCCCACAAGAACCCCTCCAGCGAAGCAGCGTCCGGATCTGTTGCACGGGCGCCCGAAGTGCGCACCACTGCCGAGACAACCGACGCTGCGTCACATCCGCAACGTGACGGATCGACGCATACCTCGCTCGGACGGACGTATCAATGGTCCGGCGGCATGCATTCACGCAGGTCAGAAAGGATTGGGTCGAAGTGGCGGGAGAACCGCCGGAGGGCGGCGAACAGGCTAACGGGACGACCCCGGGCCACGGCTGCGCGGGCCCGTAAAGGGCCGCTACCTCTTCTTCACGCCCTCGTTCCAGATCAGTTTGACGATGCTCGGCTTCACGGCCGTGGTGATCACACCCATGGCCGTACGGACGTAACGCCGCGCCTCCACCTCACGCAGCATGCTCGCGGCGAGATCGGCCCGGGCGGTGAAGACGCCGTCGGCACTGGTCTCGGCGGTGTGGTAGTCCGTGACGACGGGATGCTCGAAGAGGCCTGAAGGCCGGACGAGGGTCCAGTCCAGGTCCGTCTGCCGGATCACGCCCTCCATGCGGCGCATGTCCTCGTGGAGGGTGCGGCCGAGGCGTCGGTTCACCAGCGGGTCGAGCACATGGTTGAAGAAGTGCGCACCGGTGGGACGCCAGTTCGGGTCGGCGATGCTGGAGCTCACGACGAGCAACCGCTTGACGCCGTGGCGGGCCATGGCGCCGGTGATGGCCCGGGCGCTCGCCGAGTACGTGGTGATCTCCTCCTTGGCGAAGCGGACGCCCACGGCGGACAGGACCGCGTCCGCCCCGCCGATCGCGGCGTCGACAGCGGCCGGGTCGGTGGCGTCGGCGACGGCCACGTCGAGCCCGGGCCGCGCGGCGAGGGAGCCGGGACGGCGGGTCACGGCGACGACGTCGTGGCCGGCGGCGAGGGCCCGGTCGGTGAGGTGGCGGCCGGTCGGTCCATTGGCGCCGAAGACTGCGATACGCATGGCGTCGGGTCATCCCTTCGAGTGGTCACCGGAACGCCCTTGACTGTGCCGATCACGAAACGCAGGCTCAAGGCTGATGAATATCGCCGGACCAGCCCCCGCCCGCACCCGAGGCCGCCCCCGCGGCAACCCGCCGACCCGCGAGTCGATCGTCTCGGCGGCCCGTGCGCTGTTCCTGCAGCGCGGCTACCGGGGCGCCACGCTCCGTGCGGTGGCCGGGGCCGCCGGGGTCGATCCGGCGCTCATCGCCTACCACTTCGGCTCGAAGAAGGGCCTGTTCGCCGAGGTGATGCAGATCCAGTGCGCCAACGCGCTGGCGGTGGACGACGTCCTCGGCGGCGACCCCGCCACCCTTGCCGACCGCCTGATCGACGCGGTGACGGACCTGTGGGAGAAGGCCGACTTCCGTCTGCTCACCGCTCAGGGCGCGGAGGCTGCCGAGGTGATCCGCGAGTACCTGGAGCGCGAACTGCTGGCGCGGCTTGCTGAATTTATCGGCGGCCGGGACGGGACCGCCCGCGCCACGGCCGTGGTGACGGTCCTCGGCGGACTCATCTACACCCGCTACCTCAACCCCCTCCCCACCCCCTCCGCCCTCACCCCGTCCGAGACCCGCCGCATGCTCCTCCCGGCACTGCGGGCGGCACTGGCTCCGAGGGTCCGTACCGCGGCGATCGCCGGAACGGGCCATGCCGGCTCGTCGGCCGCCGAGGGAGGCGCCATCCGGCTCTGAGTCCCTGAGCCCGCCGGTGCGGGTCGCGGCGTGTCACCCGTGCCGGTGATGGTCAGCGAGGCGACCCCACAGCCGAGTCCGGCGTTGCCATCCTGGGGCCATGCGCCGCCCGCTCTCCCTCGCCGTCGTCCTGGCCTGCGTCCTGCTCGCCGGGGGTTGCGTCTCCGTCCCTGCCGACGTCCCTCGGCCCGTCCCGCGCCTGGACGCGGCCGCCGCGCGCACGCCGTCACCGCCGCCGGCGACCCAGGCCTCCGCTCGCACCGCTCTCGTCGCCACCACTCCCGTCCACAAGGCGGCGGAGCGGCACGCGGACCGCCGCGCCGCACAGCGACGGGCCGCGGGCGCCGCGGGGCGCGAGCACTCCCGCCGCATGCCGCAGGCGCAGCGGCCGCACAGGGCCGTGCGTGCCGCGCCGACCCGGCCCGCGCCGCCGCGCACGCGTCACCGCGGAACTACGCCAACGGCGCCCCGCCACCCCTCGACGCGGCAGCCTCCGGCCCGTCCGCGGTCCACCTACGACCTGCGCACCGTGTGCGGCTGGGCCCATCGGGTCCCGGCATCGGCCGGAGCTGCTTCCCTCTGCGACTCCTACGTGCGCTGAACTGCCCGGCGACCGGCCCGCCACCAGCGGCCCGCTGCAACAGGACCGCCGCGAGCGGAGAGCATCAGATGGTCGGCCGCCTCGTGGTCGGTGCGAGGCCCGGCGCTGCCGGTCGAACCGTGAGACAGTCGTAGGAGGCGCCGAGGCGGCGAAACGCGGGCGCGCCGGTCCGAGACGGCGGCCACCGCCCGGCACCGTACGCACACGGTGCGGCAGCGGAGGGACCCGTCATGACCGAGGCGAGCGAAGCGATCCGTGCGGACCAAGCGCTGAAGGCGAAGCACCGGGCCATGTGGGCGCTGGGCGACTACCCCCTGGTGGCCACGGACGTGATCCCCGATCTGGGGCCGGAGCTCATACGGGGAACCGGCGTGCAGCCGGGTTCGCGCGTCCTCGACGTCGCGGCCGGCTCGGGGAACGCGGCCATCCCGGCCGCTCTCGCGGGAGCTGACGTGGTGGCCGTGGACCTGACACCGGAACTGCTCGACGCCGGACGGGAGCTCGCCGCCGAGCGAGGCGTCCGACTGGAGTGGCGCGAGGGCGACGCGGAGGCGCTGCCCTTCGCGGACGCGGAATTCGACGCGGTAGTGTCCTGCGTCGGCGTCATGTTCGCCCCGCACCACCAGCGGGCGGCCGACGAACTGGTCCGCGTGTGCCGTCCGGGCGGCAGCATCGGCCTGGTCAACTGGACCCCGGAAGGGTTCATCGGCCAGATGTTCGCCGCCATGCGCCCGTACGCGCCCCCGCCTCCGCCCGGCGCGCAGCCGCCGCCGCTGTGGGGCAGCGAGGAGCACGTGCGTTCCCTGCTCGGCGACCGCGTGAGCGCCGTCGACGCCGATCGCCGGCAGTTGCGCGTCGACCGATTCGCCCGGCCCGAGGAGTTCCTGGAGTTCTTCAAGTCCTGCTACGGACCGACCCTCGCGGTGTACCGGGCCATCGCCGAGGACTCCGACAAGGTGTCCGCGCTCGACGCGGCGCTGACGGATCTGGCCGCCCGGCATCTCGCGGACGGGACGATGGAGTGGGAGTACCTGCTGGTCAAGGCGGAGCGGAACACCGGCTGAGCGGGTCGTTCCGACGGGGGCGACGGGGGTCGGCGGCATCCCGGACGGCGCCCGGGGGAGACGGCGGCGGTGAGCGCAGTGTCGACCGGGTCGACCTACCGGAGAGGCACGGTGGCATGCCCAGCCGACCGGCCGGCGAGCGTCATTCCCGGCGATGCGCCGTGTAGACGGTCGCGGTCATCGCCGCCGTCACGGAACCGGCGCCGAGCCTGTCCGTCATCTTCTGCGTGACCGACGCCCTGATGGACTGCGCGTCCTCGCGGGCCTCCAGGGCGGCGCTGACCGGTGTGCCGGTGAGGAAACCGGTGGCCACGGAGGCGGCCGACACCGCGACGCCGTCCAGGGTGACCTCGTCGGCGGAGTCCAGGGTCAGCCCGGCCGCGGCGAGGTCCGAGGCGACCAGGGCCGGATTCGTGTAACCGTGAGGCACGTCCTCGAGGAAGGCCGGCGCTCTGCCGGGCATGGTCTCCTCCAGGGCGGCCTGAAAGGCGGACCCGAACCCGTGCGTGGCCAGCGGGCCCCAGCTGTTGAACAAGAACCGCCCCGGCGGGGCCAGCACCCTGCGCACCTCCGCGTAGGCGGCTGGTCTGTCGGGGAAGAACATCACCCCGAACTGGCACACCACGAGGTCGAAGTCGCCGTCCTCGAAGGGCAGTTCCTGGGCGTCTGCCTGCCGCCAGTCGGCGCGCGGCTCCCGTGCCGACCCGGCGGCGACCATCGCTTCGTTGAGGTCACTGGCCACCACCGAGGCCGTGGGCGCCGCGGTGAGCAGGGCCGAGGTCAACGCCCCGGTCCCCGCGGCGAGCTCCAGGACCCTACGGGGCCGTAGCGCGGCCGCCCTGGCTGCCAGGTCGGCGGCGAACGGGCGGAAGAAGACCGGCACGAGGTGCCGTTCGTAGGCCTCGGGCATGGACCGCGTCCATCGCCGGTCCGCGTCGTCTGCGTTCACCCGACAGACAGTAGTCCGGTGCGGGCCGCGCGGGCAGACGGCAGGCTGACCTCTGCTCCCACCGAGTTTGCGCCTGGCGGGGCGGGGCCGCCGGTGAGGGCGCCGCCCCGCCAGGCCAGGACTCACACCCGGTCGGCCGCGATCAGGACGTACTGGAAGGAGCCGTCCCGGTAGGACTCGATGAACGCCTCCTCGATCCCGGTGACCAGCGACGACGTGGCCCGCAGCTCCCAGTAGGGGAGCGTGTCCGGGGTGAGGTCCACGATGGTGTGCGGCACGAGCCGGTTGTCGGCCATGGCGCGCAGGTACTCGCGACGGGAGTGGATGTTGCACTCGAAGTGGGCGTTGATCTGGGAGACCCACTTCGACGGCTGGCCGTAGCGGGGGTTCCAGCAGCCCGTGATCGTCACGTACCGGCCGCCCACCTTCAAAAAGCGCGAGTGCTCGGCGAACAGGTCGTGCAGGTCGACGTACATGGTCGACTCGTTGTTCCACGAGGCCGTGACGCTGCCCTTGGCGAAGGGCGTGTCGAGCATGTTGCACACGCGGGAGCGGACGTGGCCCTCGATACGCAGTTCCCGCGCGCGCCGGTTGCCGAAGTCGGCCTGGGCGGTGGACAGGGTGACGCCCTCGACCTTGCAGCCGAAGCGGCGGTGCGCCATGACCATGGACCCGCCGCGCCCGCAGCCGGCGTCGACGAGGGTGTCGTCGCGACCGACGGCGCCGAGATGGTCCATGAGGAGCTCCGCCTGTGCCGACTCCAGGCGGTGCAGTTCCGCGATGAGCTTCTTCTCGTACGCGCTGTCGGCAGGGTCGCCGAGCGCGGCATGGTCCACGTCGCCGATTCCGTAGTGGTGGTGGTAAAGCCCGTCCACGTCACCGAGGCGGAGGTTGACCGGTCGCGCCTCGGCGTTCCAGTAGCGGGCGATGTCCTCCTGGTACGCGGTCGCCGGCGCGGGGATCTTCGCGGTGGCGGTGGAGGTCGTCTCAGTGGTCACAGAAATATCCGTTCTTTACCAGAAGTCGGGCAGGCTGTATCGGTAGGTGTTGGTCCGGTGCCAGTCGTGGTTGCCGTCGACCCAGGCGGCCACTCCTCGCAGGAAGCGGAGCACCGGGGCCAGGGGGCAGGCCTTCGCGAGCTCGGCCGCGGCGGCCTCGAAGGAGTGCTGGAGTTCGTTGTGGACCTCGACGGCCTTCAGATAGGCGTCGCGCTCGGAGAGCCGCTCGCGTTGCGCGATCACCACCGGCAGGTTCAGGTGGAGGCCCGGGCTGTCGAGTTCCTTGGTGTACGAGTAGAGGTCGTTGACGACGGTGGTCGCGTTGCCCGCGAGGGCGATGACCCGCTGCATGTCCGGCCGTGCGTGCAGATCGGCGGGCAGCTCGTAGCCGCCGACGGTGTCCGTGATGGTGGGGCAGGGGCGGAAGTTGTTGAACTGGCGCATGGCCAGGTACTCCCACACCTCCGGGACATGACCGGTCTGGGCCCAGGCGGCCTCGGCGAGGTAGCCCATGTGCAGCCGCGCCATGTCGTGCCGGAAGCGGTCGGCCTGCGAGGGCGTGGCCGCGCGGACGAAGTAGTCCATCGCGCTGCGGTACGCCCGGCGGGGAGCGTCCGAGACGAGGGACTCCTGCCACGCCGACGCGTACTGGTCCGTGGTGTGGACGTGGTCGAGCGCGGTGTGCGCGAGGAGGAGGCGTCCGCCGAGACCGACGGGTGATCCGCCGTGGTCCTCGCAGTAGCAGTCGTCCACCGCGTTCTCGGCGACCATGAGCCGCGTGGCGAGCATCAGGTGGTCGACCGTCGGAGCGTCCGGGTGGCAGCCGACCATGTAACGGCCGACGGAGAAGCCGTCGAACTGCCCCTCCCACTCCTCGGGATAGAGCTGCACCTCGTCCTCGGCCCACTGCTTGATCCGGCGGCTGACCTCCTCGACGCGCACGGGGTCGGGCTCCGGGACGTCATGGTGGTAGAGACCGGGGACGGCTCGCCCCGCGGCCGGCGGAGCGGGTGCGGCGGACACCGGTTGGGGGAGCGGGAGTTCGTCCCTGGCGGACAGCGTGAGGGAGGTCGTGCCCAGCCCGGTGGGCCCGCGCAGGACTTCCCGGAGGGAGGCCCCCTGGGAGTCGGCCCCGTGGGCGGCGGTCCCGCGGAGAGCGGAGCCGGACGCCGTGGTGTCCGGCGTGTGCGGCACGGCGGAGGCGGGCGCCGGGGGCGACAGCGGGTCGAAGACCGTGACCGGCGGATGCAGTGCTGCCAGAAAGCCCGAGGCGGCCGATGGGGCCGGAGGGTCGGGGACCACCGGCGCGGGGGCGTCCGGCACGGTGGCGCGCGGCGTCGGTGGCCGCTGAGGCGGGGATGATCCGAGGGGCCCGGAGTCGGGCATCGTCGGCTCCTTGCTGCGGTGGGTGGGCGGTCCGTCATGCTCGGACGTGTCAGGC
>NZ_JBEPBI010000246.1:0-11184 GCF_040299045.1 Streptomyces sp. NPDC001027 | reverse complement strand
CTTCTACCGGGTCCGCGGCGACATCCGCCGGCTGCTGTGAAGCCCGCGGGGGCGCGTCCGTGACGCGCACCGCCGGGGGAGGGGGCGACGGCACGCCGCCTCCGCCGCGAGGCCCCTGACGGGCTGTCGCGGCGGTGGCGGCGGCTGTTCCGTCCCGGCGGCTGACGTTCGGTCGGCGGTTACGGCTTGCGGGCGAGGCCGCCGTGCTCGCCGATCACGGCCGGGGCCGGGGATGCGGCCTCCGGACGCCACAGCGGGACCGAGACGACTCCGGGCTCCAGCAGTTCCAGACCGTCGAAGTACGCCGTGATCTCCTCGATGGTGCGCAGGTTGTACGGGACCGCGCCGCTCTCGTTGTAGGCGTCCTGGGCCTGCTCGAAGACCGGGTCCACGCCCCGCGAACCGTCGTTGACGGACAGGTAGCTCCCCGAGGGCAGCGCGGCCATCAGCCGGGTGACGACGGAGCGCGCCTCGTCGTAGTCGGCGACATGGCCCAGGATGTTGCTGAGGATGAGCGCCGTGGGACGGGTGAAGTCCAGGGTGTCGGCGGCGGCCGCCAGGATGCGCTCGGGGTCCAGCACGTTGGCGTCGACGTAGGCGGTCGCGCCCTGCGGGGTGGACGTGAGCAGGGCGCGGGCGTGGGCGAGGACCAGCGGGTCGTTGTCGACGTACACGATCCGTGTCTCGGGGGCCAGGCGCTGGGCGACCTCGTGGGTGTTCTCGGCGGTCGGCAGGCCGGTCCCCACGTCGAGGAACTGGCGAATGCCGGCCTCGGCGACGAGGAACGTGATGTTGCGGCGCAGGAAGGCACGGCTACTGCGGGCGATGGTGACGATGCCGGGGAAGACGGCGGTGTACGCGTCGCCGGCCTGCTCGTCGACGGGGTAGTTGTCCTTCCCGCCCAGCCAGTAGTTCCAGATGCGGGCCGAGTGCGGCACCGTCGTGTCGATCTTCTGAGGGGCCGCCGGTCCGGGCGTGGTGACATGGTCGGTCATGAGGGGCGTCCGTCTTTCAGCCGTGGCGTGAGCAGGTCGAGCCACAACTTACGTCCCAACGACCATGTTACGGACACCAGTTCACATTTTCGGTCGGTTCCGGTGGTCTATCGGCACAATTGCCCGGTGTGGCGGAAAAGTACTCCCGGGCGTGTCGGCGCCTGGGCGGGCCCGCGGGCCGACGACCGGACCACCGGGGCCTTCGGACCGGTATCGTGGCCGCCGTGAGGGCAGGCACCCGGCAGACCCGGCTGATCGTGCTGCGCGGCAACAGCGCCTCGGGCAAGTCGACGGTGGCGGCGTCCCTGCGGGACCGGTTCGGCCGCGGTCTGGCGCTCGTGGCGCAGGACAACCTGCGCCGGGAGGTGCTGCGCGAGCGCGACCGGCCGGGGGCGGCGAACATCGGGCTGATCGACGCCGTCGCCCGCTACGCCCTGGACGCCGGCTACCACGTCGTCCTCGAGGGACTCCTGTACGCCGACCACTACGGCGCGATGCTCGCCCGGCTGCGCGCCGACCACCGCGGCCCCACCCACGCCTACTACCTCGACGTGCCGTTCGCCGAGACCCTGGTGCGCCACGCCGCCAAGCCGATCGCGCACGACGTGGGCGAGGCGGACCTGCGCGACTGGTACCGCCCCCTGGATCTGCTGCCGGGCGGGGCCGAGACCGTCATCGGCGCGGACAGCGCCCTCGCCGACACCGTCGGGCGCGTGCTGCGGGACACCGGCCTGGACCGCCTGCCGCCGACGGACCGCTGACCTCGGCCCCGGGCCCGTCGGCCGCCGTCACCACGACTGCTCCAGGCACTCCGCCAGCCGTGCGACGGCGGTCGGATCCGGCAGATCCCGCAGCGAGGCGACGACCTGACCGCTCGCGAACTCCCGTTGCGCCGGCGTCACCGTCGGATCGATCGCGCACTCGGCCTGCACGCGGACGTAGTTCAGGGCCGTCGCGAAGAGCATCGAGAACGAGTCCAGGCCCCTGAGCACGGGGCGGCCACCGGCCTCCCGGTACGCGCGCACCAGCCGGCGGGCGGAATCGGCGTGGAAGCCGTTCCCGCCGGACCAGACGAACACGGCCTGCGCGAGCTCGCGACCCGCCGACGTCGGCCCGGCGTTGTCCCAGTCGAGGAGAACCGGCCCGTGCGGCCCCACCAGCACGTTCTGGGGCTGCACGTCGAGATGGGACGTCACCACCTCCTCCCCGGCGCACGGAACGCCGTCGGCGACGGACGCGGTGACGTGCCGGGCGAGCTCCCCGGCCGACGAGGCGACGAAGCGGCCCAGGGCGTCGGCCCACGGCACGTCGGCCCGTCGCACCCGCGCGTGAAGCGTCGCCCACTCGGCGGGCGAAGGACACCGCTCGTACCAGGGATCGGGCGTCCCGGTCTCCTGCGCGCCCGCCCGGTGCAGGGCGGCGAGCGTCCGGCCGCACCAGCTGAGGATCTCCGGATCGCGGGAGTCCGCCCGGGCTCCCTCGACCCACTCGTACAGCTTCACGCAGGGCCCGTCGGGCGAGCCGCCGAGCCGTGTGAGGCAGGCGCCGGCGCGGTCGGCGAAGAGCCGCGGAGAGGCGATGCCCAGCCTTTCCGCGGCGTCGCGCAGCGCGGACTCCCGTAGCACCTGCTCTTCGTCACCGTCGAAGAGCAGCTCCTTCACCGCCCACGCCGGCCCGCCCGACGGCCCGTCCGCCGAGTCGTCCGACGGGCCGTTCGGCGCGTGACTGCGCGTCAGCTTCCAGATCTGTCCGAGCGCGCCACGGGCGACCGGTTCCATGCCCCAGTCGCCGGGGCCCAGCGCGTACGCCTCCGCGACGACGTCGCCCAGGTCGCCCGTGTCGTGCATGTGCAACTCCCGTCAACAGTCGGTGTGCCGGCGCGGCGGCCGGTCACGGCTTGATGCCGACGCCCGTCCAGAGGCTGACGGTGGCGTCCGTGGCCTCGACGGCGCCGTCCGGACGCCAGCGGTGGCCGACCGCGATGCCGGGGTCGAGGAGGTCGAGCCCGTCGAAGAAGCGGGCGACGTCCGGCTGCGAACGGAACCGCACCGGCGTGCCCGCGGCCGTGTAGATGTCGGTGACCTTCTGCCAGACGACCGGATCGAAGTCGGGCGTGCAGTGACTGAGCGCGAGCGCGCTGCCCGACGGCAGGGCGTCCAGCAGCCGTCCCACGATGCCGTACGGGTCCTGCTCGTCCGTGACGAAGTGCATGAGCGCGTTGAGGGACAGGGCCACCGGCCGGTCCAGGTCCAGCACGTCGGCCAGGGCGGGCGCGTCGAGCAGCGCGCCGGGGTCGTTCACGTCACCGTGGACGTAGGCCGTGCGGCCCTGGGGCGTGCTGCGCATCAGCCGCTCCGCGTACTTCAGCACGAGCGGGTCGTTGTCGGCGTAGACGACGCGTGCGTCGGGGACCACCGACTGGGCGACCTGGTGCAGGTTGGGTTCGGTCGGGATGCCGGTGCCGATGTCCAGCCACTGGCGGATGCCGTGCTCGCGCGCCAGGACCCGGGTCGCCCGGTGCATGAACGCGCGGTTCTCCCGGGCGCACACGAAGATGCCCGGGTAGACCGACGCCACGGTCTCCGCGGCCTGCTCGTCCACGTCGAAGTGGTCCTTGCCGCCGAGGTAGTAGTCGTACATCCGGGCGGAGTGCGGCCTGCTGGTGTCGATGTCCCGCGGGGCGTTCGAGGTGGTCATCCTGTGCCTTTCGATGGTGTGCGTGGGGGGTGTCCGGCGGATCGCGCCGATGGGGCGGACGTGCTGCGCCGTCCGAGTCCGGCTCTCAGCCCGCCGTGAGATGGTCGGCGAGACCCCGTTTGACGCCCGCGACGAACGCGGCGATCTCCTCGGGGGTGTAGATCAGCGCGGGGCCGGCGGGATCGGTCGACTGCCGCATCGCCACACGCCCGTCGGCCAGTTGCTTCGTCTGCACGCACTGGCCGCCGTTGGGGCCGCTCCACGGGGACTCCCAGCCGTGCTCGCCGAGGTCGGCGGCGGGCATGCCGTTGTAGACGTGGTGGGGGGCACGGCCGTCGATGCCCTGGGCGCCGGTCATGAGTACTCCTTGCGCATCCGGTTCAGGAGCGCCCTGCTGTCGTTGTCCGAGGTCAGCAGGGACATGCGGTTGTGCGCCTCCAGATGGGCCGCGACGTCGGAGCGCTGGTCCAGGTAGACGGCGCCGGACAGGATCTCGGTGTAGACGACGTCGGGCAGCTCCGGCTCCTCGAACCGGAAATAGGTGAACGGGGCGCACGCGCCGACGTGGGCGCCGGCTGCGAACGGCACGACGTCCACGCTGACATGCTGCAGTTCCCACACCTCCAGCAGCCGGTCGATCTGCTCCCGCATCACCTCGGCGCCGCCCACCACCCGGTGCAGCACGGCCTCCTCCAGCACCACCCACAGCGTGGGCGCGTCGGGTCTCTCCAGCAGGCTCTGGCGGCGCAGCCGCAGGTCGACGCGGCGCCGCAGGTCGTCGTCCCGGTCGTTCGGGAATCCGCCGCTCAGGACCGCGCGTGCGTAACGCGGGGTCTGCAGCAGCCCGGTGACGTAGTGCGGCTCGTAGGCGCGCAGGGTCCGGGCCGCGGTCTCCAGGCTGACGTAGGCGCTGAACCAGCTCGGCAGCACGTCGCGGTACGGGTGCCACCAGCCCGGCTCGTTGGCCCGCTCGGCGAGAGCGATGAACTCCTCGATCTCCCGCCGGCCGGCTCCGTACGTCTCCAGCAGGATCTCCACGTAGAGCGGCCGCAGTCCGACCTCCGCCTTCTCCAGGCGTCGTACGGTCAGCGGCTTGACCCGGAGCGCCCGGGCCGCGTCCTCCAGCGAGACGCCCGCGTTCCGGCGTCGCTCCTGCAGACGTCGGCCGAGGATCATGCGCAGCACGGTGGGCGCACTGGGGCTGCCCGCGCCGGAACGGCCTTCGCTCACGCCCACCTCCTGGGGGAAGACACCGCCGAGAGTCCGGCTGCGGCACGCCGTAGCGGCCAGACGGATATCGGCTTGCTGAAATTATCAGGCAGTCGGTTGCAGCTTGAACTTCATTGCGAGCATAGTTACTTGTGTGAACCGCGCCGCCGAACTCGAGCGTTCTCCCGTCAAGCTCCGTCATCCGCACGCGAGTTGGACCATTCGGCAGTTCACCGGCGCAGGGCCCCTCCGGAACACCCCCTCCCTCCGGGTCTCTTGCTCACCTTCCCCGGCCTCCGGCTGCTCCCGTCCCCCACGGAAGGCGACCACCGTGTCCCCCCACGCGACCTCCCCCCAGTTCTTAGACACTTGGAGCCCGGACCGGACCCACTGGCTCGAACTCCCGGCGCACCGCTCCAGCGTGTCGATCGCCCGCCGCTCCATGACGGCGTGGCTGACCGCGTGGCGGCTGCCGGGCGAGCTGTGCGCGGACGCCGTCCTGCTGGTCTCGGAACTGGCCACCAACGCCGTGCGGCACACGCTCGGCGCCCGGTTCCTGTGCGGGGTCGGCCTGGTCGCCGAGGGATGCCTGCGCCTGGAGGTGCACGACCACGACCGTACGGGCCGCGGCCTGCCGCGCTGCGAACCCGGCCCCGACGACGAGGGCGGCCGCGGCCTGCTCCTCGTGGAGCAGCTCTCCCAGTCCTGGGGCGTGGACCGGTCACGGCTCACCGGCGGCAACGCGGTGTGGGCGAATCTGGCTGACTGAGCGCCCCTCACGGGCGGGCGCGGGCGCTCCCGGCGGCGGCCCGGCGTCAGCGGCCCGCCGGCGTCAGCTCGGCGAGCAGCAGGGTGCGGTCGTCGGCTCCGGCCGTGCCGGACGCCGCGTGCAGGAGCCGTCGGCACAGGGACGGCAGCGCGTCCCGCGCGTCGCCTTCCACGGGTTCGACGGCCGCCGCGTCCACGGTGCGCGCGAGGCGGGTGATCTCGTGGTCGATGTCGGCGTCGCGGGTCTCGACCAGGCCGTCGCTGTAGAGGACCAGCAGGGCGGGCTCGGGCACGCTCAGCACGGTCTCCTCGTAACTGCCCGCGCCCAGTCCGAGGGGCAGCCCCGCCCCGGCCAGCGCGACGGGAGCCGTCCGGCCCCGCGGACCGCGCAGCAGCGGGGGAGGGTGGCCCGCCCCCACCAGGGTGCAGGTGTGCCGCCGGGCGTCCCACTCCGCGTAGATGCAGGTGGCGAAGGAGACGCCCGGCGAGTCCCCGGCGAGGGCGTCGAGCCGGCCGACGAGGTCGGCCGCGGATATGTCCAGTGCCGCCAGCGTCCGCGCGGCGGTGCGGAGTTGGATCATCGCGACGGCCGACTCGGGACCGTGTCCCATCGCGTCCCCGACGATCAGACTGACCCGGCCGCCGGGCCGCCTCAGCACATCGGACCAGTCGCCGCCGACGAGGTTGCCGTGCCCGGCCGGCAGACAGCCGTGGACGGCGCGGCAGCCTCCGAACTCCTCGGCGGCGCCGGACGGCAGGCTGTTGCGGATGGCGAGCGCGGTGCGCCGCTCACGCTCGTACCGGCGCGCGTTGTCCAGGGCGACGGCGGTCCGCGCGGCCAGCGCCTCCGCGGCGGTCACGTCCGCCGTGCAGAACGGCGGCCGTCCCGGTCCTCGCGTGCAGTTGACGAAGCCGATCGGTTGGTCCCGGAGCCGCAGCGGGAGCACCAGGAACGACGTCACGCGCAGCAGGTCGCCGGCGCGCGCGTCGTCGTCGCCCGGACCGACGAGCCGCCCGGACGTGTGCGGATCCACCGCGTCGAGCAGCCGCGCCCGCCCGTCGGCGAGGGCCCGGGCATAGGGCGTCCGGCGGGAGTGGGCGACCATCTCGCCGACCGGCAGCGCGGCCTCCCAGTCCGCCAGCGCGCCGGGCCCGACGCGCAGCGCCGTCCGGCGCACCTCGACGCGGGGCGCGTCCGTGCGCAGGCGGGCGTTCTCCTCGAGACGCCAGCGCTCCAGCAGGTACACGGAGGCCGCGTCGCAGAACCCGGGGGTCAGCGCGTGCACGAGATGGTCGGCGGTCAACCGCAGGTCGAGTTCCGTGCCGATGACGTCGGCGGCGGGTGAGAACGCCGACCGGCGGGGAGAGGGCAGCACGGCGGACGGGTCGGGAGTGGCGCTGCGCGGTTCGTTCCGCAGGGTCGTGCCTTTCCAGTGGGGATTCCGGCCGCGCGACGGGGTCCGGGGGAGCCGCCGCGCACCCTCGCTCACTATATGATGACGCGTCAAATCAACTGATCCAAAAGCCAGTTGTGAAGATCGCCGCCACCATGACGACGTACCGCGGGCAACCGGTCCGAGCCGCCCGGGGCGGCTTCGCCGGCGGCGCTCCAGGGCGTTGTCAGTGGTGGCGGGCAGGATGACCGGCATGACAACACGTGGTGCAGTGATCGGGGACGCCGCCGCCTACGCGCAGGCGGTCGAGGACGCGGTGAAGGCGTCGGCGGCGTACTACTCCGCCGGCACGTCGGGCCTGGACGACGACGACTACGACCGTCTGGTGCGGTCCATCGCGGCCTGGGAGGCCGAGCACCCGGAGCAGACGCGGGCCGACTCCCCGACGGGGAAGGTCGCCGGCGGGGCCGTGGTGGGCGACGTCCCGCACACGGCGGCGATGCTGAGCCTGGACAACGTGTTCTCGCCCGACGAGTTCACGGCCTGGACCGTCTCGCTGGCCAGACGCATCGGCCGCGAGGTCACCCGGTTCAGCGTGGAGCCCAAGCTCGACGGCCTGGCCATCGCGGCCCGCTACCGGCAGGGCCGGCTCACGCAGCTCGTCACCCGGGGCGACGGGACGGCCGGGGAGGACGTGTCGCACGCGATCGGCGCCGTGGAGGGCCTGCCGACCGAGCTGGCGCAGCCGGTCACGGTGGAGGTGCGCGGCGAAGTCCTGATGACGAACGCCCAGTTCGAGCACGCCAACGAAGTGCGCACCGCGCACGGCGGAGCGCCGTTCGCCAACCCCCGCAACGCCGCCGCGGGCACCCTGCGCGCCAGGGAACGCGCCTACACCGTCCCGATGACGTTCTTCGGCTACGGCCTGCTGCCCCTCGCCGACAGCGACCCGGCGTTCGCCGAGCGTCTGCGGGAGAGCGCGCACAGCGACCTCATGACCGAGGCCGCCGCGCTGGGCGTGAACACCACGGCCGCCACCGCCGTGCCCGGGGTCACCGCGACCACCGTCGAGGAGGTCCTGACCCGGGTCGAGGAGACGGCCGCACTGCGCGCGACGCTGCCGTTCGGGATCGACGGGATCGTCGTCAAGGCCGATCTGGCGGCCGACCAGGCGGCCGCCGGATCCGGCTCGCGGGCCCCGCGCTGGGCGATCGCCTTCAAGCTGCGGGCCGTGGAGAAGATCACCCGGCTGCTGGCGGTGGAGTGGAACGTGGGCCGCACCGGCGTCATCGCGCCGCGCGCCGTCCTGGAGCCGGTGGAGATCGAGGGCTCCACCATCACCTACGCCACCCTGCACAACCCCGCCGACATCACCCGCCGCGACCTGCGCCTCGGCGACCGGGTCATGGTCCACCGGGCCGGTGACGTCATCCCGCGCATCGAGGCGCCCGTAGCCCATCTGCGCACCGGCGAGGAACAGCCCATCCCCTTCCCCGAGACGTGTCCGCGGTGCGGCTCGGGCATCGACGCCAGCGAGCAGCGCTGGCGCTGCGAGAACGGCCGCGACTGCCATCTCGTCGCCTCCCTGTCCTACGCCGCCGGGCGCGACCAGCTCGACATCGAGGGCCTCGGCCGCACCCGGGTCGTCCAGCTGGTCGACGCCCGACTCGTCGGAGACCTCGCCGACCTGTTCACGCTCACCCGTGAGCAGCTGCTGGGCCTGGAGCGGATGGGGGAGACCAGCACCGACAACCTGCTGGCCGCGCTCGCCGCCGCGAGGGCGCAGCCGCTGTCGCGTGTGCTCTGCGCGCTCGGCGTCCGCGGCACCGGCCGTTCGATGTCGCGGCGCATCGCCCGGCACTTCGCCACCATGGACTGTCTCCGCGCCGCCGACGCCGACGCGATCCGGCAGGTCGAGGGCATCGGCGCCGAGAAGGCCCCCTCGATCGTCGCCGAACTCGCCGAACTGGCCCCGCTCATCGACAAACTCGTCGCGGCCGGGGTGAACATGACCGAGCCGGGCGCCACCCCGCCGGCGCCCCGGACGACCGAGGGCGCGGACGAGGGCGGAGGCGAGGGCGGAGGCGACGGCGCGGAGGGTGCGGAGGGCGCCGACGAGGCGGGCCGTCCGCTGGCCGGGATGACCGTGGTCGTCACCGGCGCGATGACCGGAGCCCTGGAGAAGCTGAGCCGCAATCAGATGAACGAGCTCATCGAACGGGCCGGCGGCCGCTCCTCCTCCAGCGTCTCCGGGAAGACCTCTCTCGTGGTGGCCGGGGAGGGCGCCGGATCAAAGCGCGCCAAGGCCGAGGCCCTCGGCGTCCGCCTCGCCGCCCCGGACGAGTTCGCCGCCCTGGTCGCAGGCCTCCTCACCCCGGACGCCGGCGCCCCGTCGTCGGTGTGACGGTCGTCCCGGCAGCCGTCCGCCGCCGCCCGGCGCCGGTCGGCCCGGCGATCAGCACCCGACCCGGCCGGCGATCAGCGCCGATCGGCGCCCGATCAGGGCGGTGATCCGCGCCACTTGGTCGCGGAGAGCGACGTCACGCCAGGTGGTGCGGTATTGGCCAGGCGCGCGACACGCGGTACCGTCGCTCTGATATCGACGACGTCAGCACGGAAGCCGGTGGAAATCCGGCACGGTCGCGCCACTGTGAACGGTGGGCTCCTCCTCGGGAGCGCATCGAGAGTCAGACCCGGAGCCGTCGTCCTGTGCACCACCGAGATGGGACGCGAACTCCCAGAGGAGGCCCTGCCATGGCGCAGCATGTCGCCCAGCCGACCCCCACCACCCCTGTGGTCCCCGCCAAGTTGCCGCTGAAGGACATCGCCCCCTGGGCCGTCTTCTTCGGCGTCCTGATGCTGGTCCTGCTGTACTTCGTCGGCGCCGAACAGGGCGCCACCTCCGTCGTCTCCGGCGAGGGAGTCCACGAGTGGGTGCACGACGCACGCCACCTTCTCGGCTTCCCCTGCCACTGACGAGGGACGCCGCACACTCGATGAACTCCGCAACGGTAAGAAACCTGCTCGTCCGCGGCATGCTCGCCGGCCTCGCGGCCGGCGTGCTCGCCCTGGTCGTCGCCTACTTCCTCGGCGAGCCGAACGTCGACAGCGCGATCGGCTTCGAGGAGTCCCACGCCCCCGCGCACGAGCACGAGGTCGAACTCGTCTCCCGCAGCCTCCAGTCCACCGCGGGCCTCGCCACCGGCGTCCTGGTGTACGGGGTGGCCCTCGGGGGCATCGCCGCCCTCGCCTACTGCTTCGCGCTGGGCCGCGTCGGCCGCTTCACCCCCCGGGCCACGGCGCTCCTGCTCTCGGGGGCGGCCCTGCTCACCGTGTACGTCGTCCCGTTCCTCAAGTACCCGGCCAATCCGCCCGCGGTCGGTGACCACGACACCATCGCCAAGCGGACCACCCTGTACTTCCTGATGATGGTGCTCGGCGTGCTCCTCGCGGTCGCCGCCGTGATCGCCGGCAGGCGGCTCGCACCGCGACTGGGCGCCTGGTACGCCACGGTCGTCGCCGTCCTCGGCTTCACCGTCGTGATCGGGCTGGCCTACGCGTTCCTGCCCTCCGTCAACGAGGTGCCGACGGACTTCCCGGCGGCCCTGCTGTGGCGGTTCCGGCTCTCCTCGCTCGCCCTGCAGATCACGATGTGGGCGGGCTTCGGCCTCGTCTTCGGGGAACTGGCCGAACGGCTGCTGAACCCGAAGCCCGCCGCGATCCCCGCGGGGACGGCGGTGACCGCCTCGCGGTAGCCGCGGGCTCCGTCCCGGAGACCGACGATCGGGCGGACGCGACCTCAGGCCGTCTCCGCCCGATCCAGCGGGAGCCCCAGCCGCAGGTTCCAGCGGCCGCCGCGCCCGCTGACGGAGGTCGCCGTCAGCGGCGGCACGTCCAGCCGCCAGAACGCCGTCGCGGGCGCCCCCAGCACCTGCACCGCCGCGGCCCGTACGACCTCCGGCTCCACGACGGCCAGGACGCGTCCCTCGCCGTCCGCGGCCGTCTCCAGCCAACCGGCCACCCGTGCGCACAGATCCCGCACGGACTCCCCGCCGTGGGGGGCCGACTCGGGATCGCCGAGCCAGCGGGCCACCGCCTCCGGTTCGGCGGCGCCGACCTCG
>NZ_JBEPBI010000245.1:0-11237 GCF_040299045.1 Streptomyces sp. NPDC001027 | reverse complement strand
GTCGGGCAGCCGCCCGGCGGGGTGCGTGCTAGCGTCGCGAAACGGGACAGGCCGCCGGTCGCAAGGGCGTAGCCGTGAAGCGGACGCGAACGGTACGCGGCCGAGAACAGAAGACGGGACACGGGGAGTGCCTTCAGGTGGCCACTGCGGAGCCGACACGCGCCGACGACGCCGGTCCGGACCGGGACGCCGGCCCGCGCACCAGGGTGCCCGCACCCCAGTCGGGCGAGCACGACCGTGACCCGGCCGGCGGCGCGATGGTAGACCTCGGGCAGGACCGGGTCCCGGACAGCGCGCCTCAGAGCCCTACGCAGTCCGCGCGCGGGACGTCCCGGGTGCGCGGCGCCCTCGACCGTGCCGGCGCGCGTCTCGGCGCGCCCCTCGGCCGCCATCTCGTCCTCACCATGACGGTGCTGTCCGGCGTCCTGCACCTCGTCTGGTTCTTCACGTTCGCGAACAGCGGCGGCGACCTCGCGGCGCAGGACGCCTGGGCCGAGTTCGTCGGCCGGCATCCCGATTCGGCGTACAACCTCGCCTGGTACGGCGGCATGCACCCGGTGTCGTACAGCATGGTGTCGCCGTACCTGATGTCCCTGCTCGGCGTCCGGACGACGATGATGGTCGCCGGGACGCTGTCGGCGGGGCTGCTCACTCTGATCCTGCTGCGCTGCCGGCCGGTGAAGAACCCGGTGTGGCCCGCGCTCGCGGGGATCTTCGCGCTGCTGTGCAACGCCGCTTCGGGCCGGGTGACCTTCGGCCTCGGCAACATGTTCGCGCTGGGCGCGGTCGCCGTCGTGTTCTGCTGGCCGCACCGCTGGCGCTACAAACGGTGGGCGAAGGCGCTGTGCGCGGCTCCGCTCGCCGCGCTCGCCACCATGGGGTCGCCGGTGGCCGGGCTCTTCGTCGGCATAGTCGCCGTCGCGATGTTCCTGCAGAAGCGGCGGCCGGGCGCGTGGGCGCTCGGGCTGGCCCCGACGGTGGTCGTCGCCCTCTCGGCCTGGCTGTTCCCGTTCTCCGGCACCCAGCCGATGTCCATCGGCTCGGCGTCCCTGCCGCTGCTGTCGGCGCTGGTCGTCTTCGCCGTCGTCCCGCGCGACTGGAAGACGGTGCGGATCACGGCGGCCGTGTACGGGCTCGGGGTGCTGATGGTGTGGCTGATCAGCTCGCAGATCGGGTCCAACATCACGCGGCTCGCGATGATGTTCACGGGCGTGGTGCTGATGGCGGCGCTGCCGTTCGCCGTGCCGCGCAGCCGCAAGTGGTACGTGATCGTCCTGTCGTCGCTCACGTTCGTGGGCTGGATCGGCTTCAAGTCGGTCGACGACGTCGTGCGGACGACCCCGGCGGCCTCCTGGGCGCGTGAGCTGGCGCCGCTCGTCAACGAGCTGCAGGGGGTCGGCGCGGAGAAGGGCCGGGTGGAGGTCGTCCCGGCCCGTTCGCACCGCGAGGCGTCCGCGCTCGCGCCGTACGTCAACCTCGCCCGCGGCTGGAACCGCCAGGCCGACATGGAGCGCAACCCGCTCTTCTACGACGACACCCTCAACTCGGCGAACTACCACGACTGGCTGAAGCGGTGGGCGGTGCACTTCGTCGTCGTCCCCAAGGAGGCGCTGGACGGGGACGGCGGTGAGCGGGAGCGGCAGCTGGTGCAGCGGGGGCTGCCGTATCTGGAGCAGATCTGGGGCGACGCCAACTGGCAGCTGTTCAAGGTCGTCGATCCCGCCCCGCTGGCCGAGCCGAACGCGGTGGTGCAGCGGGCCGAGCAGGGCGAGATGACGATCGACGTGAAGAAGGCGGGACGGATCCTGATCCGGATCCCGTACTCGCCGTGGCTGAGCGTGGTGGACGCGAAGGGCAAGAGCCTGAAGCCGCCGCAGGAGACGCAGGAGTCCAAGGACCGGTCCGACGGCGAGCCGAAGACGTTCGACAACGTCAACGGCTGCCTGTTCGAGACGGCGGAGGACGCGGACGGCGACAAGTGGACGGTGCTGCTCGCGCCGAAGGCGGGCACGTACCGGCTGGCGGCGCCCTATCAGCTGCCCCGGGGGACGCCGTGCCCGGACGAGCTGAAGGACAAGCGGTGATCAGCGCAGCCGGTCCACGTACCGGTCGGTGCCCGGCACCGTGGGGATGAACGGCGCGACCAGCTCCACGCGCCCCAGGCCGGACTCCGCGACCGCTTCCTCGAGGCCGGTGAAGCAGGGGTCCCAGCAGTCGCCGGGGGCCGCCTCCAGGAACCACAGGAGGGTCAGCCGGGTGTCGACGCCCTCGACCTGCTTGACGTAGGTCATGCGGTCGCCGGGGAGCGGGGTGGGGCGGAAGACGGTGACCATGGCGGCCGGGGAGCCGGCCAGCCGCCGGGGAAGGTGGCGGGCGCGCAGCCAGTGCAGGAGTTCGGCGCGCTGCTGCGTCGAGTCGGCGTCGATCACCTCGACGACGAGGCCCGCGTAGGGGTGGTCGAGGGCGTGGAAGTCCCTCGGGCCCGCCGCGCCGTCCCGGTAGACGGTCGTCGCGTGGTCCTGGAACGCGGTGAACACGTGGGTGCGGTCGTGGTAGACGCGGGCGTCCCGGTTGAGGCGCTTGTTGACGGCGACCGTCCACTTCATGTGGTCGCCGTGGCGTCCGTCGGTGATCCAGTAGGTGGAGAGGTAGCAGCCGGCGGTGACGGGCTGGGCGACCGCCGACTTCTCGGGGTAGCGCAGCAGTTGCAGGTCGCGGGTGGCCACCCATCTGCGGCCGGCGTACATCCACGGCATGGCCATCGCGCCGGCGTAGTAGTGGTCGTCCTCGTACCAGCGGTTGTAGGCGTACTCGTGGCCGGGGTGCGGTTCGACCATGGTGATCAGGGCGTGTCCGGGGTGGACCCCGTAGGGGCCGACGGCGGCCAGTTCCGCGTACGTCTCGCTGTGCGTGTCGCCGTGTGTCTCGCTGCGCGTGTCGCGGTGCGTCTCCTCGCTCATGCTCTTCCCCATCCTCGGTGACTGGCCCATACTCTGACGCTCCGTCAGATAGAGCGGAAGAGGCAGGGAGGCCCCATGTCATCGTTGGAGGGCAGGACCGTCGTCGTGTCGGGGGTCGGCGCCGGGCTCGGTCACCAGGTCGCCGCCGCGGTCGTGCGGGACGGCGGGAACGCCGTGCTCGGGGCGCGGACCGAGGCGAACCTCGCGAAGAGCGCGGCCGAGATCGACCCGGCGGGGGCGCACACCGCGTACCGGGCCGCCGACATCACCGACGAGCACAGCTGCGAGGCGCTGGCCGATCTGGCGCGGGAGCGGTTCGGGGGGATCGACGCGGTGGTGCACGTGGCGGCCTGGGACTCCTGCTTCGGCGGGGTGGAGGACGCCGACTTCACGACGTGGCAGTCGGTGCTGGACGTCAATCTGCTGGGCACGCTGCGGATGACGCGGGCCTGCCTGCCGGCGCTGAAGCAGCGGGGCGGGTCGGTCGTGTTCATCGGGACGCAGTCGGCCGTGGCGGCGCCCTCGCAGGTGCGGCAGGCGGCGTACGCGGCGTCCAAGGGGGCGCTGACGAGCGCGATGTACTCGCTCGCCCGGGAGCTCGGGCCGCACCGGATCCGGGTCAACACGGTGCTGCCGGGGTGGATGTGGGGGCCGCCGGTGCAGGCGTACGTGCAGTTCACCGCGCAGACCGAGGGGGTGCCCGAGGAGGAGGTGCTGGGGAGGCTCACGGGGCGGATGGCGTTGCCCGAGCTCGCCACGGACGGGGATGTGGCGGATGCGGCGGTGTTCCTGGCGTCGGACCGGGCACGGGCGATCACTGGACAGTCGTTGCTGGTCAACGCCGGGGAGCTGATGCGCTGAGTTCACATGGATGAACACAGGACATCATACCGAATTCTTTTACCTCCCTTTGACCTCTCGGTTACTTGTCGTGTCCATGCGTGAGCGCCCACGATGAGCGCCGGGCTGATCCCTGGGAGGGCGCACATGAACGGTCTCGACTGGGCCGTGCTCATCGGCTATTTCGGCGTGATGGTCGCGATCGGCGTCTGGTCGCACAAACGCGTCGACGACGTGAGCGACTTCTTCACCGCCGGCGGCAAGATGCCCTGGTGGCTGTCGGGCATCTCGCACCACATGTCGGGCTACAGCGCGGTGATGTTCACCGGGTACGCGGGCATCGCCTACACCTACGGCGTCACCTCCTTCGTCACCTGGTCCTTCCCCATCGCCCTCGGCATCGCGATCGGCTCCAAGCTGTTCGCGCCGCGCATCAACCGGCTGCGGTCGCGGCTCCATGTGGCTTCCCCGCTGGAGTACCTGAAGAACCGTTACGACCTGAAGACCCAGCAGGCGCTCGCCTGGTCCGGGATGCTGCTGAAGATCGTGGACGTGGGCGCCAAGTGGGCCGCCATCGCCACCCTGTTGTCCGTCTTCACCGGCATCTCCCTCAACCAGGGCATCCTCATCACGGGCGCGATCACCGCCGTCTACTGCACCATCGGCGGCCTGTGGGCGGACGCGCTGACCGAACTCGGCCAGTTCGTCATCCAGTTGCTTGCGGGCATCGCGATGTTCGTGGCCGTCGTGCTGAAGCTGAACGACAAGGGCATCGGGTTCCTGGACGCCTGGGACCAGCCGGCGCTGCAGGGCCACGACAAACCGCTCGTCGCCCAGTACGGCACGGTGTTCCTGCTCGCGTTCCTCTTCATCAAGCTCTTCGAGTACAACGGCGGCATGCTGAACCAGGCCCAGCGGTACATGGCCACCTCCGGCCCGACGGAGGCCGAGCGCTCCGCCCGGCTGTCGGCGGTGCTGTGGCTGGTCTGGCCGCTGGTGCTGTTCTTCCCGATGTGGATGTCCCCGCTGCTGGTGACGTCGAACAAGCCGGACGGCTCCGACTCCTACGCCCTGATGACCGAACAGCTGCTGCCGCACGGCCTGCTGGGGCTCGTCATCGTCGGCTTCTTCTCCCACACGATGGCGATGTGCTCCTCCGACGCCAACGCCATCGCCGCGGTCTTCACCCGGGACTGCGCGCCCGTGATCTGGGCCAGGGCACGGGAGTGGAACCAGCGCTCGGGACTGATCGCGGCACGCGTGACGACCGTCGTGTTCCTCGGTCTGTCCATGGCGGCGGCCACCCAGGTCAACTCCCCCGCCTTCAAGGACATCATCACCGTCGTCATCAAGTGGGTCGCCGGCCTGATGGGTCCGATGGCGATCCCGATGATGCTGGGTCTGCTGCGCCCCTTCCGCCGCTCCGGTCCCACGGCGGCGCTGGGCAGCTGGTCGATGGGCCTGCTGGCCTTCTGGCTGGTCAACTACCCGATCAACTGGAACGTCGACGGCGGCGTGCCGCTCCAGTACCAGGTGTCGATCCCGCTGGCCGTGTCGCTGGTCCTCTACATCGTCATCGGGTTCGTCAAGCCCGAGGACACCCCGGAGCGCCTCGCGATCATCGAGACCATCAACACCGACGGGGACGGGGGCTCGGCGGGAGCGGCGGCGGCGCCGGAACCGCGGGACACGGTGGAAGGCAAGCTCATCAGCCCGTCCGGGGGCGCCCCCTCCGGGGGAGTCTGAGCAGCCGGCGCCCGCCGGCCGGGGCGCCGGACCGCCTCACCCCGGCCCGCCCCGCGGATACCTCGCCAGCCATCCCGGCGAAGCCCCCGCGGGGCCGTGCAGGGCGGGGCCCTGGGTCATCTCCATGGCGAAGTCGTCGGCGAGTTCCAGGATCGTGGGACGGCCCTCCAGCTCGGCCAGCCAGGCCGGCGGGAGGGCCGTCTCGCCGTGCAGGGCGCCGAGCAGACCGCCGGCGAGGGCCGCGGTCGGGGCCGAGGGGGCGCCGTGGTTCACGGCGAGCCGCAGCCCGTGCCGGACGTCCTCGGCGACCAGCGCGCAGTAGACGGCGCCCGACAGCACCGCCTCCGCGGTCCCGGTCCGCGCCAGCTCCTCCACCCGCCCCGGCTCCGGCGGCTCCTCCCGCACGGCGCCCAGCGCCCGTCCCAGCGCCTGGGACACCGGCTCGTGCCCCGGCCGCGCCGCCAGCAGCGCGAGCGCCTGTCGCACCGCGCCGTCCAGGCTCTCGCCGCGCGCCAGCGCGTGCACGGTGACGGCGTACGCGCCCGCCGCGAGATACGCCGTGGGGTGACCGTGGGTCTGGGCCGCGCACTCGACGGCGAGCTGCGCGACGAGCTGCGGCTCCCAGCCGACGAGCAGCCCGATCGGCACCGAGCGGGGCACGACCTCCGGACCGGCCGCGCCGGGGCTCTTGGGCGATTCGAGGGTGCCCATCACGTCGTCGCCCAGGCCGAGCAGCAGGGTGCGGGTCGGATCACGGCGGGCGTACAGCCACTCCTCGCGGGCGAGCCAGCCGTCGTCCTTGCGCCGCAGGTCGGGCCCCCAGTCGCGCTGGGTGGCCGCCCACCGCAGATACGCCCGGTGCAGATCTGTCGGCGGGTGCCAGGCGCCGGTGTCCCGCCGCACATGGGCGCGGACCAGACCGTCCACCGTGAACAGGGTCAGCTGGGTGAGGTGGGTGACCGCGCCGCGCCGCCCGTAGGCGGACGCCAGGTCGACCACGCCCTCGGGCCCGTGTCCCTGCCTGATCTCCTCGAGACCCAGCCCGTCGACGGGCGCGCCCAGCGCGTCGCCGACGGCCGCGCCCAGCAGCGTGCCGCGCACCCTGCTGCGGAAGTCCTGCTGTTCGGTGCGGCCCCAGACGGGACCGGCAGTCGCAGCCACCAAGCCCTCCCGGCCACCGTCCGTGTGTACGACGTCCGTCACTGTAATCGAACGCCGCGCGGATTCCGGCCGGGGCGACGGCCGACGGGTGAAGGGGTGACGGAGACTCGGTGGGGTGGCGGACCGCCGGCGGTTCTACTCGACGACCCTGACCTTCGTCCCCGTCTCGCCGAACGCCCACAGCGCCGTCCCGTCCGCCTTGGCCATCCGGATGCCGCCGGTCTGCGCGCCGGCGGCGGCCGGGGGCGGGGAGGAGCCGTCGACGGCGTTGGAGAAGGCGATGTTGACGCCCGAGGCGACGGTGAAGTACATGACGTGCTCGATCTGCACGCCGTCGGATCCCTTGAGGGCGTCCTTGCGCAGCGACACCGTGTAGCTGCCGACGGCCGGATTCACCGTGCCGGGCCAGACCGTGAAGCTGCGCCGGGCCGTGTCGTCGGCGTCGACCAGCCAGACGCGGTGCTGCCCCACGGAGTAGACGACCCTGCGGCCCGTGCCCGACTTCGCGGGCGCCCCGGCGGCCTGCGACGAGGCGGAAGGCTTGGGCGAGGCCGGCGGTCTCGCGGTCGCGGACGCCGAGGCGTGCGGCTTCTTCGCCGCCGGCGCCTTCGGGTGCGGACCGTTCTCGGCCTGTGCCGTCAGCACGACGACCGCGGCGATCGCACCGGCGGTCAGGCCGGTGACCCAGGCCCAGGAGGGAAGCCGTCGGGCAGGCACGGGCACGCATCTCCTCAGCTACGGGACCCCTCGGCCACGAGGGGTCCGATCATCGTACTGTGGGGACGCCGTAGGACTGTCCTCAGTCCAGCACCGGCAGCAGTTCCGGCAGATGCCCGTCCGACGCCGCCGCGGCCCGCTGCCGCTCCTCGGACACCTCGCCGTACAGCGTCGTGCGCGGTTTCGCCGGACGGCCCGCCGCCCCGGCGACGGCGATCAGGTCCTTGACTGACTTGTACGAGCCGTAGGACGAGCCCGCCATCCGCGAGATCGTCTCCTCCATCAGCGTGCCGCCCAGGTCGTTCGCCCCCGAGCGCAGCATCTCCGCAGCGCCCTCCGTGCCCAGCTTCACCCAGCTGGTCTGGATGTTGGGGATGTGCGGGTGCAGCAGCAGCCGGGCCATCGCCGTGACCGCCCGGTTGTCCCGCATGGTCGGGCCGGGACGGGAGATGCCCGCCAGGTACACCGGCGCGTTGGTGTGGATGAACGGCAGGGTGACGAACTCCGTGAACCCGCCGGTCCGTTGCTGGATCCCGGCGAGGGTCCGCAGGTGTCCCAGCCAGTGCCGGGGCTGGTCGACATGGCCGTACATCATCGTCGAGGACGACCGGATGCCGAGCTCGTGGGCCGTCGTGACGACGTCGATCCAGGTCGCCGCCGGCAGCTTGCCCTTGGTCAGGATCCAGCGGACCTCGTCGTCGAGGATCTCCGCCGCCGTGCCGGGGATCGAGTCGAGGCCCGCCTCCTTCGCCGCCGTCAGCCACTCGCGGACCGAAAGACCGGTGCGGGTCGCGCCGTTGACGACCTCCATCGGCGAGAAGGCGTGCACGTGCATGCCGGGGACGCGGGCCTTGACCGCCTTCGCGATGTCGAAGTACGCCGTGCCGGGCAGGTCCGGGTGGATGCCGCCCTGCATGCAGACCTCCACCGCGCCCAGCTCCCAGGCCTGCTGGGCGCGGTCGGCGACCTGGTCGAGGGAGAGCGTGTACGCGTCGGCGTCGGTGCGCCGCTGCGCGAACGCGCAGAAACGGCAGCCGGTGTAGCAGACGTTGGTGAAGTTGATGTTCCGCGTGACGATGTACGTGACGTCGTCGCCGACCGCCGAGCGGCGGACGTCGTCCGCGATGCGGCAGACGGCGTCCAGGGCCGGGCCGTCCGCGTGCAGCAGGGCGAGCGCCTCGGCGTCGGTGAGCTTCGTCGGGTCGTCGGCGGCGGTGCGCAGGGCCTGGCGCACGTCGGTGTCGATGCGCTCGGGGGCCATGCCGGGGGCGGCGGCCTCGCGCAGCGCGCCCCAGTCGCCGTACACCTCGTCGAAGTCGTCGCGGCGGTCGGAGGTGCGGCCCTCGGTGTCGATCGAGACGTGCAGGTCCGTACGCCCGGACGAGACGAACACCTCCTCCGGCTCCTGCCACGGGCGCCCCTCGACGACGGCGTCCGGCAGGGCGAGCCCGGTCTCCGGGTCGGCCAGCGCGCGCACGTGCGGAAGCAGCCGCGGGTCCAGCCAGGGCTCGCCGCGCCGCACGAACTCCGGGTAGGCGCAGAGGCGTTCGCGCAGTGCGAAGCCGGCCGCCGCGGACTTCGCGGCCAGCTCCTCGATCTGCGGCCAGGGCCGCTCCGGGTTGACGTGGTCGATGGTGAGCGGGGAGACCCCGCCCCAGTCGTCGATGCCCGCGCCGATCAGCCGCTCGTACTCGCTGTCGACGAGGTTGGGCGGGGCCTGGAGGCAGGCGGACGGGCCCATGATGTGCCGGGCCACGGCGACCGTGGCGACCAGCTCGTCGAGTTCCGCGTCCGGCATGCCGCGCATGGCGGTGTCCGGCTTGGCGCGGAAGTTCTGGATGATCAGTTCCTGGATGCCGTGGTAGGCGCGGGAGACCTTGCGCAGCGCGAACAGCGACTCGGCCCGCTCCTCGTACGTCTCCCCGATGCCGATCAGGATCCCGGACGTGAAGGGGACGGAGGAGCGGCCCGCGTCCTCCAGGACGCGCAGGCGGACCGCCGGTTCCTTGTCGGGGGAGCCGTGGTGCGGGCCGCCGGGCTCGGACCACAGCCGGGTGGCGGTGGTCTCCAGCATCATGCCCATGGAGGGCGCGACGGGCTTGAGCCGCTGGAAGTCGGTCCAGGACATGACGCCCGGGTTGAGGTGCGGGAGCAGCCCCGTCTCCTCGAGGATGCGGATGGAGACGGCGCGCACATAGGCGATGGTGTCGTCGTAGCCGTGCGCGTCGAGCCATTCCCGGGCCTCGGGCCATCGCTCCTCCGGCTTGTCGCCGAGGGTGATGAGGGCTTCCTTGCAGCCGAGGGCCGCGCCCTTGCGGGCGATGTCCAGCACCTCGTCGGGAGACATGAACATGCCGTGCCCGGCGCGGCGGAGCTTGCCCGGGACGGTGACGAAGGTGCAGTAGTGGCACTTGTCGCGGCACAGCCGGGTCAGCGGGATGAAGACGCTCTTCGAGTAGGTGATGACCCCGGGCCGGCCGGCCGCCTCCAGGCCGGCGTCCCGCACCCGGGCGGCCGACGCGGCGAGGTCCTCGAGGGCCTCGCCGCGCGCCTGGAGCAGGACGGCCGCCTCACCGACGTCGAGGGCGACCCCGTCGCGGGCGCGTTTGAGGGCGCGGCGCAGGGAGTTCTCGGTGGGGCCGGGGTGCGTGCCAGGAATCGGGCCGGGGCCGGTACCGGAGCTCTCGGGAGTCGTCATCCTTTGAGCATACGTTCGGGCTGATCAGAGCCGACGGGACGCCCGGTCCGTCCCTGGCGCGAGGTCATTGCGCCGCGCCACTGGCGTCGGTGAGGTACGTGCTGTACCCGTCGAGGAGGCCGAGCACCTCCGCCTCGCCGGCGGACGGGAGCTGGACCACGACCTCGTCGATGCCGAGCTGCGCGTAGTGGGCGAGCTTGCCCGGGGACGGGTGGACGGCGTACGGCACGACCTGGAGCGCGGACGGCTCTCGGCCGGCGTCGGCCCACGCGGCCCGCAGGAGGGGCAGCGACTCGGACAGGCCGCGGCCGCCGATCGGCAGCCAGCCGTCGGCGTACTCGCAGATGTGCGAGAACAGCTTCGGACCGGCGGCCCCGCCGACGAGCGTGCGCGGTCCGGCGACCGGTCCGCGCGGCTTCTGCACGGGCTTGGGGTACGCCGAGCTGGCCCGCACGCTCCCGTACTCGCCCTCGTACGCCGTCGGCTCGTCCGCCCACAGGGCCTGCATCAGCCGCATCCGGTCCCGGACCAGCTCGCGCCGCGTCCGCCACTGCACGCCGTGGTCGGCGGCCTCCTCGACGTTCCAGCCGTAGCCGAGGCCCAGGGTGAGCCGGCCGCCGGAGAGATGGTCGACGGTCGCGATCTGCTTGGCCAGGTCGATCGGGTCGTGCTGGGCGACGAGCGTGATGCCGGTGCCCAGGCCCAGCCTCTCCGTCACCGCCGCCGCCTGCCCGAGCGCGACGAACGGATCGAGGGTGCGGCCGTACTCGCGGGGCAGGTCGCCGCCGGCGGGGTAGGGGGTGGTGCGCTCGACGGGGATGTGCGTGTGCTCGGGCAGATAGAGCCCGGCGAACCCGCGCTGCTCCAGCTCACGGGCGAGGCGGACGGGGGTGATCGTCTCGTCGGTGAGGAAGATCGTGACGGCGATGCGCATGGGCGGGCCTTTCGCAGCGTGCGGCTCGGTCGACGGCGTCGTCGCGGGGGTGGCGACCCCCGGGTGTGCGGGTGCGATCCCCATCTCTACCGGGCGACACGGCAACTGTCCATACCGACTGGTCGGCATTACCGCTGCGGACGTACGGCGCCGGTGCGCCCGCGGCTCAGGGAGCCTCGGG
>NZ_JBEPBI010000244.1:0-11277 GCF_040299045.1 Streptomyces sp. NPDC001027 | reverse complement strand
GTGCCCATAAAACCATTGCCCAGCACCCGCCCCCGAGCACCCTCAACTACCCCGCCACCAGGACATATACCCAGCGAAAGAGGAATCCAGCACTAGTCCGCGGTGGGATGGTCGGCTGGGAATCCACCCCACCGACGCCTACATCGCACCTTCATCAGCGCGGTGACCTTGACTGACTCGTTCGTGGCGTTCGTGGAGCTATCGACCCGCATCAGTCTCAGCCCGTTGATGTCTCCGGCAAGTATGTCCTCAAAGTCACTGCTGTCCCTCGGGCTTCGTGTGGCCGCCTGCCGGCCACACGAAGAGTGTTGCTGGCCGAGGCCAAGGTGTCCTACGACATCTCCTTCGAGACAGCCTGATGGGATCAACGACGACTGTGCCGACCCCAGCGCCGAACTCGTGCTGCGCCCTTTTGCTGGCATGCCGGTGTTCACGATGGGGGAGGCCGGTCGACAAAGTCGAAGCTCCGCGCGGGGCGCCGGCATCGTTCGTTCCAGACGGATGGAACTCGACTACTGTCGGACTTTGAAAGAATATTTATTGTGTTATTTAAGGGTGTTTGCTCCCTGAGCTACCGGCGGCCAGTGTCGTCTCCTTGTGCTGCTTCAGTGCGTAGTCCCGGAAGCGGTCGGCCTCCGCGGCTGACTCGCTAGTCATCTCGAGTCCGCTCAGCAGCGAGTTCTTCGCCATCGCGAGGCTGGTCGGCGGCAGTGCGAGAAGGGTCCTGATGGTGTCCTCGACCTGCACATGCAGTGCGTGGGCGTCGGCGGCCACGCCCTGGACGAGGCCGGCCCGGAAGGCGTCCTCCGCGCCCATCGTTGTCCCCAGGAGGAGCATCTGCATCGCACGTCCCTGGCCGATCTGGCGCGCGAGCCGCGATGTCGTGGCGTAGGGAGGGATGATGCCGAGTCCTACCTGGGGCAGCTTGAACCGGGCCCCCGCGGATGCGAAGGTCAGGTCGGAGAAGAGGGCGAGCTGCATGCCGCCACCGACGGCCCATCCGTTCACCTCGCTGATGATGATCTGCCGGCACCGGCGCATCAGGTCGAACACGCCGGGCTCGCCGGCCAGGCACTCCTCGAGCCGGGGAGCTGTGTGCACCCGCGGCTCCTTGAGGTCGGCGCCGGCGCAGAATGCCTTGTCTCCTGCCGCCCTCAGCAGGACCACGCGTACGTCGGCGTTCCCCGTGAGCTCGGAGAAGGTGCGCTTCAGCTCGGCCGTGAGCGCCCGGTTGAGCGTGTTCATCTGCTCGGCACGGTTGATCGTCAGGCGGGCAAGGCCGTCGCTGATCTCGGTCAGGAGGACCTGCTCGTCGGTGTTGTTCATGGGGTTCTGCTCTCCTCGTCGGTTCGCGGTCTGGGTGCGGTCCTGTGAGAACGAAGGGACTGGGGCACTTTGACAGTCTAGTTCTTGTCAGATATTAAGCAGAATGCATATGGTTTGGAGGTGGCTGTCAGTCTCCGGCCAACGACAGACCTCCCCTCAGGCGGTATGGGCCCGCAAAGGACCCAAGAGTGAGAAGGAAGACCGATGGATCCTGTGATGACTGATGAGATCGAGGCCGTTCGCGATCTGGTGATCCGCTTCATGCGGAACGAGGTCGTTCCGTTCATGGACGGCTTCGAAGCGAGGGGTGAGTTCCCGCGGGATCTCATCGGGAGGGCTGGTGAACTCGGTCTCTACGGAGCGGTGTTCCCCGAGTCCGTGGGTGGCAGCAATATGGGGTTCCTGGCCGCTGCTGTCATCCAGGAGGAGATGGCGCGTCACGACCCGCGCTTCGCCTCCTGTAACAATCAGCAGGGCTCGACCTGCCCGATGTCCATCTACGCGGCCGCCACGCCCGACCAGGTGATGAAGTACGTCCCGGACATCCTCGCCGGCAAGAGCATCGGGATGATGGCGCTGACTGAGTCGGGCAGCGGCTCGGATGCCGCAGGGGCCATGAAGACCGTGGCGCGGCGCGACGGCGATGTCTATCGCATCAATGGTCAGAAGATGTGGGCGTCGATCGCCAACCAGACCGACGTCGGCATCCTCTTGGCGAAGACCGACCCGGAGGCGGGAGCGCGCGGCGTTTCGGCGTTCATCGTCGAGCCGAAGAAGTACCCGGGCTTCACGGCCGAGCCGATCGACACTCTGCTCTCCAAGTCCTTCCGGACCAATATCGTCTATCTCGACGACTTCGTCGTGCCCGTCGAGAATCGTCTCGCTGGGGAGGGCGACGGGTTCAAGGTCATCATGCAGTCCCTGCAGCTGGGCCGCCTGATGGTGGCCGGCAAGGCGCTCGGCACCGCCCGTGCCTGCTTCGACGACGCGGTCGGGTACGCCAATGAGCGCGTCGTTCGGGGACAGCCGATCGGTCGGTTCCAGATGATCCAGGCTGACATCGCCGAGATGGCCGTGGCCATTGAGGCCAGCAGCGCGCTGGTCTACAAGGCGGCAAACGCCATGGACGAGTCGCAGCCGTCCAACCGCATCTCGTCCCTGGCGAAGTTCCACGCGTCGCAGACCGCGAAGTTCTGCGCCGACAAAGCGGCCCAGATCTTCGGTGGCTACGGCCTGGCGCGCGAGTACCGCGTGTCGTGGCTCAAGGCGTACGCCGACCACTACTTCAACGGAGAGGGCTCGGCCAACGTGCAGAAAATCCTCATCGCCGAGGATGCACTCGGTTACAAGGAGGCTGACCGCCACCACGGCAAGACCGGCCTGCGTGACGTGCGCAAGGACGACGTCGCGGACGAACTGGTCGCCTCCTGATCCTCCGATCGGTCTCGAAAGGGGAGCCCTGTGCCGTTCTTCGCATCGTTGCCGGAGGATGCCGGCCCACCGAATGTGTTCGTTCTCTACCCGGAGGTCTACCGTCCGTGGTCCGAGATGAGCGAGGCTCTCATGAACGGGCCGTCGTCGTTGACCCAGGGGGAGCGGGAGTTGATTCTCGCGTACGCCGCCGGTGTCGGAGGCTGTGAGTTCGTCGCCGGGGCTCACGCCGAGGTCGCCTATGCGTGGGGCGTGGAGCGAGGTCTGGTCGAGGCACTCCTGGAGGACCTGGACACAGCTCCGGTGGGAGTCCGGCTCCGGCCGCTGCTCGCCTACGTCCGCAAGTTGACGCTGACGCCCGGGAAGCTGGCTCAGGCTGACGCAGAGGCGGTCTTCGGCGCCGGCTGGGACGAGAAGGCCCTGCATGATGCCATTGCTGTTGCCGCCCGGGCTGCGTTCATGCGCATTCTCGTCGAGGGGCATGGGTTCGCCCCTCCATCGCGTGAGGTAGCCGCAAAACACGCACGGCGCCGGGTCGAGCGCGGCTACGTCAACCTCTACTCCGCCTTCCGCGAAAGAGGCTAGGGCGCCTATCGACAGGTGACGTGAGGCTTGACGTGCGACGTCCATCGGTAGTTAGATAGCAGACAGTTAAATGTCAGACTGAGCGAGAGTGGACGGTCCGATTATGGAACCATTGGCGTCAGTCGTTGGCATCGGAGCGTTGCCGGTCGGCAAGTACGTTGACGTCCTCGAACACGAGATGATGCTGCGGGCTTTGGTGGAGGCGATGGCGGACGCCGGCCTCAGCAAGAACGACATCGATGCGCTGGTGTTCTGCCTGCCGCGTCCGTACGCCGAGCAGCGATACTTCGGCACGTTCATGGCCGGCTACTTGGAGATGCCGATCGACGACATCCTGGTCGAGGTGCTCGGCAACGGCATGACAGGCGGCCTGGCATTCGACCTCGCCGTCGACCGAGTGGCGTCGGGCAAGGCCAAGGTTGCCGTGGCGCTGGGAGTGAACCGGGAACTGCACGTCCCGACCGGCGAGCACATGCATCTGTCGATGCGTGCCGTAGGCGACGTGGACTTCCATGTCCCGTTCGGGGTCACTCCGATCTCCTGGTACGCCCTGAACGCGACTCGCTACATGCACGACTACGGCCTCACTCGTGAGCAACTTGCCGCCATCCCGGTGAAGAACCGCAAGCACGCCTCGCTGAATCCGATCGCCCACCTGCGCAAGGAAATCACGGTCGAGGACGTCCTCAACGCGCGGCCGATCGTCCGGCCGCTGGGCCTGCTCGACGTGCCGCCGCGGTCGGACGGCGCCGTAGCGATCGTCGTCGCCCGCCCCGACGTCGCGCGGTCCCTCGGCCGGTACGTTGACGTGGTGGGCCGTGGCTTCTACCACGAGGGCATCCACCAGGTCTCCAGCCGCCCCCGCGACCTGACCTGGTTCGAGTCCGCGGAGGTGGCCTCGGCGAAGGCATACCGTTCGGCCGGCATCACGGCCGCCGACCTTGACTTCCTCGAGGTCTACGCGCCCTGTTCGATCGTGGAGCTGATCCTCACAGAGTCGGTGGGCCTGTTCCCGAGAGGTACTGGCGGCCTGGCCGCCGGCGACGGTGCGACGAGCATCGGCGGGCAGGTCCCGGTGTCGCCGTCCGGAGGCCTGGCGAGCCGCGGCCACCCGCCGCACGTCACCCCGCTCTACAACGTCTACGAGGCGGTGCAGCAGCTTCGTGGTGAGGCCGGTGCCCGGCAGATCGCCGACGCGGGCATCGGCGCCGTGACGGCGGAGCTGGGTGACTACAACGCCACGATGATGCACATCCTGACGAACTCCTGACCGGGCGAGAGGTGAGATTGCCCCATGACGAAGACACTGGCGTACCCCCCCCCGCGTCACCGAATTCACCCGGCCGTTCTGGGACGGACTTCGTGAGGGACGGTTCCAGACCACGAAGTGCCGAAAGTGCGAGCACATCACGTTCCCGCCCAAGCCCGTCTGCCCCGACTGCTGGAGCGACGACGTGGAGTGGATGGAGCTGAGCGGTCACGGCGTGTTGCGCAGCTACACCGAGGTCAGTGCCGCGCCTGCGATCTTCGCCGATGAGGCGCCGTACGTGCTCTGTCTGGTGGACCTCGACGAGGGTGTGCGCTGCGTGAGCCGCGTGAGGGCGGCCTGGGACGACCTGACCCCGGACATTCGGGTCCGGGTCGTGATGCGAGAGGCCGAGCCCACCTATCTGTTCGACTTCGTGGTCGGCGATGAAGGAGAAGTGAGTTGACCAGCAACGCAACTATCGACACCGTCACCGACGGCGTGCTGTCGGATCTCAAGGTCGTCGAGCTCACCCACCTGATCGCCGGCCCGTACTGCGGCATGCTGCTGGCCGACGAGGGTGCCGATGTCGTCAAGATCGAGCCGCCGCAGGGCGAGCAGAGCCGTGCGCGTCAGCCCGTCCGGCAGACCGACGAGGGCACCGTGTCCGGCTACTACGGCTCGCTGAACCGGCGCAAGAGCAGTGTCGTGCTCGACCTCAAGAGCGAGGGCGGGAGTGACATATGCGAGCGCCTGCTCGGAGAGGCGGACGTGTTCATCACCAACATGCGCGCCTCGGCCCTCGAACGGCTCGGAATCCACCCGGTGGAACTGCGGGAGCGATACCCCAGGCTGATCATCGCGGTCATCTCCGGGTTCGGTCTCTTCAACTCGGGCCAGGACGCGAACCGTGCCGGGCTGGCGATGGTGGGCGAGGCGCTGTCGGGCTCGACCGGGCTGACCCGCGACCGCTCCGGTCGTCCAGTGTGGTGTGGCTTCGCCCTCGGCGACATCGCCGCGGCGATGACCGCGCACTCAGCGATCCTGCTCGCGCTGCGTCACCGTGAGCAGACCGGTGAGGGCCGCCTCATCGACTTGGCTCTTCCGGAGTGCACGCTCCCGTTCATGACAGTGGCCCTGGCCCGCATACAGTCGGCGAGCAGTGACGTGGCGCAGGCTGCCGGCTCCAACAACTTCCACGGCGTTCCCTATGGAGTCTTCGAGGCGAAGGACGGCTACTTCAACATCGGAGTCAACCGCGACGAACTGTGGCAGCGCCTCGCCAGGGCGATAGGCCGGCCCGAGCTCGGCGACGATCCGCGCTACGCGACGTACCTCGAGCGTTCGAAGCGAAAGGCCGAGGTCGAAGAGGCCGTGGAGGCGTGGAGCAGGAAGCTGCCGCGCGACGAGGTGATCGAGGCGATCACGCGCGCTGATGTGCCGGTTGCCCCGGTCCTTGACATGCAGGAGGTGTTCGAGCTCGAGCACTTCCACGATCGAGGCATGTACATCGAGGTCGACGACGGCATCGGTGACACTTTCGTCCAGCCGACCGACCCCACCGGCTTCGCCGTACAGGAGCGGGCACGCATTCCCCGTCTGGGCGAACACCGCGACGCGGTGCTGACCGGCAGGTTCGGCCTCAGCCAACACGAGATCGCAGCCTTGGCGTATGCCGGCGCCTTCGGCCCGAACCAGGTGGAAGAAGAACTCCAAGTCACCCCTTCTGTGGCCGGTGCAGGACGGCAGAAGTGACCATGGAGCGCCCTGAGTACTACTTCGAGGACTTCCAGCTCGGTGACGAATTCGTCACCCCGAGCCGGACCATCGGCGAGTCCGATATCTCGCTGTTCGCCGGGCTGTCCGGTGACTACAACCCCATCCACACCGACGACATATTCGCGAAGGCCAGCGCCTTCGGGCAGCGCATCGCGCATGGTCCGCTCGGGTTCAGTGTCATGACCGGGCTTTCGAACCGGCTGGGGATCTGGGAAGCGTCCACCATTGCCCTCCTCGGAATCGAGGAGTGGCGGTTCCTCAACCCGATCTTCGTGGGGGACACGGTCCACGCGGTGGTGGAGATCGTCGGCAAGCGTGCAACGAGTGACGGGCGTCGCGGCGTGCTCGACCGGAAGTACACCCTGACCAACCAGCACGGTGAGGCCGTGCAGCAGGGACGACTGCCGCTCCTGGTGAAGCGCCGGCCTGCCTGAAGGCTGTTCCGTGACTACTCATCACATCACGGTTGGGATGGGCTCGCCCTGGGCCGCTGTGATCACGGTGACACCGGCTGAACAGCCCCTGATACCGAGCTGACCGACCCTGTGTTGCATTGGGAAACTGGCGAACAGGCGAGGAAACGGTGCTCATCGGGCACAGTGCCCCGCTCGCGCGACCACACGGTGGCTGAGAGGTCCAAGCACGGACCGACTGCAGCGACATCAGGTCGTCGACGCCAGTATCTGCCATGCCGTCGTGGCCGGTTGCTGGGCAACCACAACGCAGAACCCCCACGACCGTCGACGGCGGCCTGTCCGAACCCGAGCGTCTCGTATCACAGGGATGGGTGGTGGGGCCGCCCACGACATCCCGCTTGGCGTCGCCCGTCCCGTCGTACGGCGGTGGCGGAGAGCATCACCGCCCCCACGCTCAGTTGCCGAGTCGGCCCATCACTCGATGGGGACAGAGCGAGTACTCTATTTTCCAGTAGGTATCCATTCTTAAACTCTGTCAACCGTCGTACGTTAAGGGGCGCTCGTGAACGACAGGCCAACAGACCTCAGTGTGGCCGCGCCGAAGCTCGGGCAGCGGGTCCTGCGCCCGCGGGAACAGGTTGAAGAAGCGATCAAAGAGGCCGTGCTTGACGGACGGCTGCGTGCGGGGACCAAGCTGCCCGCCGAGTCGGAGCTCGCCCGCCAGTTCAGCGTCAGTCGGCCGACGATCCGAGAGGCTCTGAGCTCGCTCCAGACCAAAGGTCTGATCCGTAAGGTTCCTGGTATGCATGGCGGAAGCTTCGTGCAGGCCGTTGACTACAAGGCGCTCGGTCAGGTGGTGCAGGAGTCGATGCACAACCTGCTCAAGCTCGGCGGCGTGGACTTCGAGGAGGTGGCACTCGTCCGGGAGCATCTCGAGGTGCCGTCGGTCATGCTCGCGGCAGGGAATCGTACGGAAGCGGACGTCGCCGAGTTGCGTGGGATCGTCAAGGAGCAGAAGTCCCGCTCCGTCGACGACCCGCTCGTCCCTGAACTCGACGCGCGATTCCATACCGCAATCGCGCGAATGTCTGGTAACCGGGTGCTCGCGTCACTCGTTTTTGCGCTGCACCGCGAGACTGAACCGGTGCACCACTTGGACCTCTCGCCCGAGGTGGGCCGCGAGACCGTCGCGCAGCACGACCGGATCGTGAAGGCAATCGCCGACGGCGACGCTGCGGCGGGAGAGAAGGCCATCAAGGAGCATCTGGCCTACCTGCGAGAGCACGTCAGTCCCGCGTCGGTGCCGTCGGGTGCGGGTGCGGGGGCGACTGCCGACTAGCTACTTGTCCCTGAAAAAGGATTTGGCCTGGTGGAAGAACCGTGGCTGTGGAGTGGTCCGGTTGTCGGGCGTCGGGTGCCGTCGTCGTTCAGCGGGCGGTGACGGTCATCCGGTGGAGGTTGTAGGCGAAGATTCCGTATCCGGCCCAGGTTTGGGCGCCAGCGAGGCGGCGGAGGCGGGTGCGGCGGAATCCGAAGGTGCGCTTGAGGTGGCTGATGCGGGCTTCGATGCCGACTCTCCAGTTGCGCATCCGTCGGAACGGGCGGCTGCGTTCGTATTCCCGGCGGGCTTTTCCCGGGGTGCCGGTGCGTTGGAGGCCGATGCGCCGGACCCCGAGTTCGGCAAGGGCCCGGTCGTTGGCCGCGGTGCCGAAGCCGCGGTCGGCGACCACGGTTGCCGGCACGCGACCGGTCAGAGCGGTCACCCGCTCGACCGAGGGCACCAGTTGCGGGGCATCGGCCGGGTTTCCGCGGTTGACCTGGTGGTCGAGGACGAAGCCGTCTTCGTCTTCGGCCACCAGCGCGGTGTAGCCGAACTGGGTGGGGTGCTGGGGCTTGCCCTTGCGGATCGGCCGGGCGTCGGGGTCGGCCAACGACACCAGCCGGTCGGGGATCGTGCGGATCCCCGTCAGCCGTAACGCGGTCTGTTCCAGCAGGCGCCGGGTGCCCGCCACCGTCTCGGCCAGCTCACCGACCAGGTGCGCCAGCCGCCCCGAGGGCCTCCTGTGCAGTGTGCGCTGCGCGTTGCGCTCCACGGCGGCCACATTCCGCAGCGTCGCACGAGCGATGGCGGCGACCTCGCCGGTGAGCCGGTCGATCTCGCCCAGGGCCTGGCCGGTGCGGCGTCGCAGGGTCTGGGAGATCTGCTTCAGGCGGAGCCCCGCTGATCGGCTGCGGTCCCGGAACGGAGTGCGCCCGGCCGCGCCGGCGGCCTTGATCCGACGCACTAGCCGGCCCAGCTTGCGGACCCCGTGCTCCAGCAGGTCGGCGTCCGTGGGGTGGTCGATGTCGGCCTCGATCACCGTGGTGTCGATGCGCAGCTTGCGGCACCGCAACAGCTTGTCCTCCACCAGCTTGCCCAGCAGTGCGGCGTTGAGCTGCTCGATGATCTGGGGGCCGCTGCGGCGCACGAGCTTGACCAGCGTGGTCGGGTGCGGCACCGGGGAGGTCAGCGGGATCCGGCAGAACCGCCGCCAGCTCAGCGAGTCCGCCACCTCACGGCACAGCGACTCGTAGCCGAGCTGGTACCGGTGCTTGAGATACAGCAGCCGCAGCAGCGTTTCGACCGGGACCGACGGCCGCCCCAGCCGTTCGGCGAACACGGCCCTCCACGGGGCGATGAACCGCTCATCGTCCAAGTACGCGTCGATCTCGGCCAGCTCGGCGGGTAACTGCCGCGCCTGCTCCGGCAGCACCTCCCACCATGCGTCCCGTGGTCCGGACACACGCAACATCGCCACCACCCCCTGCCGCCAAGACCCACCCCCACTCTGGCGGCCGCAGGCGACCCGCACCAGCACTCCGCGCAGGTCACCTCAGCGCAAGCCCCGACTTCTTCAGGTCTCGTGGTGTGAGGCCGCTGCATGCTCGGCAGTCCGCGTCCAGCCGGTGAGAAGGGCGAGCGTCTGGGTCCCGTTGTTCCCTCTCTCAGTCAGGAACGTGCCCCGGGCTGCCGAGCACCTGGACGCCCATCGCAACCCGGTGCCGCAACGCGTCTCAGGCGCCGGGACGCTGATAACCGAACCCCTTGCCCTGGAGATTGTGTACCGCGTGGTGCCGCGCCTGCTGGCACGGCACCACGAGTGAGAGAAGAAGCCTCGCTGTGCGAGTCGACGCTCAGGATGAGTGGGCCGCCATGACCGCGTTGGTTGTGCGGTGGGTCAGCGTCGTTCTTCACCATCGGATTGACGCCGAGCGCCGGCATCGCGGCGCTGCCCCTTGCCGTCGAGGGGGTAGGTGAACCCTCTGGCAGGCATCGTCGAGGGAGACTGCCTCAGCGCCGTGGTCCTCGACGATGACGATCCAGTCGGTGCGGGAGCGGTAGCGCACCTTTGAATGCCTTGTGCTCGATGGTAGTCCAAGGACGTCGTCGAGGCGTGCGGGAACTGCTGGACTCCCTCGACGGGGAAGCCGTGCGGGCCGGACGCTCCGCTCAACTCTTCATCAGGCCAGCCTGTCCGGGGCCCGACAAGGAGCCACGTCCTCGGCGGCGTAGAAGCCTGTGGCCATGGATCTGCGCGGCGCGGGGGTCGCTTGCAGCTCCCGGCCGCATCTCCACCAAGCCGGATCTACCATTGACGATCGCTTCAATGTCAGACAAAATTAATGATGTAATTTTGAGGCGAATATTGATCGCCCAAAGAGATGTCAAAGCCCTACGCGTTGTCGATCTGGCCATCCCAGGGCCGAGTTCCACCGGAACGTCAGGCGAAAGGACAGCTGATGACCAACCCGAGCTCGAACCCGGTGTACTCCGCGGTGCCTCAACTGGGACGGCTTCGAGAGGAGGTGCTGTTTGGTGATGTCTGGGAGCAGCCCGAACTGAGTCATCGCGATCGCAGCGTCGTCACCTGCTCGATCCTGGCCGCGCTTGGACGAACCGACGAGCTCGCGGTTCATTTGCGCCGCGCAGTGGACAACAGCGTCACTGTCGATGAGTTGCGTGGCCTAATCGTTCAGACGGCGTTCTATGCGGGCTGGCCGGCTGCGGTCGGCGCGGCACGGGCCGGACTTGAGCTTTTCCAAGAGGCTGCTGGCTCAGATACCGACGTCTGAGTGGACGTTACTGACGTTGTTGTCGTGGTGTCGTCGAGGTGAGGCCGGTTTCGGCGAGGTATCCGTCGATGAGGTTGCTGCGGTACTGGATCTTGCGGAGACCATGTCGGAGCGTGCTGATGAGGTGTTCGGGGTCGGAGAAGGCGGTGTTGGCCTGGCTGCTGCGCCGCAGCAGGGACCAGATGCCCTCGACGGGATTGAGGTCGGGTGCATAGGCCGGCAGAAAGTAGCAGGTGATCCACTCGTGGGTGTCGACGAACTCCCTCAGCCGGCGGTCTTTGTGGACGGTGAAGTCGATCCGGGGCGCGGTGCCGGTCTTGTCGACCGGCCCGTTTCCCCAGACCGCTTCCCGCACCCGGCGTGCCCGTTTCCGAGCACCGG
>NZ_JBEPBI010000243.1:0-11339 GCF_040299045.1 Streptomyces sp. NPDC001027 | reverse complement strand
CGGCCGCGTGGCGAACACGCTCGCGGCCGTCCGCCGCCGCGTGCCGGGACGTGTGGGCCGCGCGGCAACGCGGATCCGGGGCTACACGGGTACGGCGCATCGGGCCTACGGGGCTACGACCAGGTCGCGACCACGTACCCCACGCCGTAGGGCGCGTCGTCGTACAGCAGGGCGCCGGAGGGTTCCGTGCCCTCGGCGGCGCCTGCCAGCACCTGCCAGGGAGCGCGGCCCGCCGCCTTGAGCTCGTGGGCCAGCGGGGCGTCGAGCGCCTTGAGGGCTTCGACGTCGGCCGTGCCGAGCGCCCGGGCGACCGCCTCGTCGAAGGGCGCCGCGCGCTCGTCGAGGTACCCCGGGGCCTTCAGCGTCCGGCACGCACTGCCGTCGCCCATCACCAGGAGCGCGACCCGCCCCGCCGCGCCGCCGATCTGCCGGCCGGCCTCGACGCACCGCTCGGCCTCGAGCGACTCGCCCACGCCCAGACCCTCCACGGGGGCGCCCGACCAGCCGGCCCGCTCGAGCAGCCAGGCCGCCACGGCGAGGGACGGCGGCAGCTCGCGTCCGGAGGGCGTGTCCGCGCCGCCGCGGCCCAGCCGGACGGCGAGATCCACTCCGAAACCCCGGAACGAACCCCGGGCGCCCTCGGGATGCGGGCCGCGTCCCGACTGCTCGGCGGGCCCGACGACCACGAGCCGGTCCGCGCGGGCGGCCGCCAGCACGCCGAGCGCGTCGGAGCAGGCGGTGCGCACGGGGTCCAGCTCGGGCGCGGCGCCCGCGGCGACCTCGGGCACGAGGAGCGGCGGGCAGGGGCAGACTGCGGCAGCGACAAGCATGATCGGCAGGGTAACCCCGCAGGAGGACCCGGCGCCGGTCCTCGATGAGCGCCGTCCCCGACCGCTCCCCGAGGTCGGCGGGGTGGACGACGCCGACGCCCGCGCGCCCGGGAGCGCCGGTTCGTGGCCGTCCCCCGGGTGCGCCGGTCCGTGCCCGCGCGCCCGGGCCGGATCTTCCGTCAGTCGCAGCCGCAGCCGGGCGCCGCGGCCGCCGGCACCGGCTCCGGGGCGCCGATCTTCGGCAGACCCAGCATCACGCCCGCCGGCTTGGCCGCCTTCTCGGCGGTGCGCTTCTCCCAGGCGTCTCCCGCGCGCGTGCGGCGCACGTCGAGGACGGCGCCCTCGGCGAGAAGGTGGTGCGGGGCGGCGTAGGTGATCTCCACGGTGACGACGTCGCCGGGGCGGACCTCCTGCTCCGGCTTGGTGAAGTGGACCAGGCGGTTGTCGGGGGCGCGGCCGGAGAGGCGGTGGGTGGCGCCGTCCTTGCGGCCCTCGCCCTCGGCGACCATCAGCTCCAGGGTGCGGCCGACCTGCTTCTTGTTCTCCTCCCAGGAGATCTCCTCCTGGAGGGCCACGAGACGCTCGTAGCGCGCCTGCACGACCTCCTTGGGGATCTGGTCCTCCATCGTCGCGGCCGGCGTGCCGGGGCGCTTGGAGTACTGGAAGGTGAACGCCTGCGCGAACCGTGCCTCGCGCACCGCGTGCAGCGTCTGCTCGAAGTCCTCCTCGGTCTCGCCGGGGAAGCCCACGATGATGTCGGTGGTGATCGCGGCGTGCGGGATGGCGGCGCGCACCTTCTCGATGATCCCGAGGTAGCGCTCCTGCCGGTAGGAGCGACGCATCGCCTTGAGGACCGTGTCCGAGCCGGACTGCAGCGGCATGTGCAGCTGCGGCATCACGTTCGGCGTCTCGGCCATGGCGGCGATGACGTCGTCGGTGAAGTCGCGCGGATGCGGGGAGGTGAAGCGGACGCGCTCCAGGCCCTCGATCGCTCCGCACGCGCGCAGCAGCTTGCTGAAGGCCTCGCGGTCGCCGATGTCGGAGCCGTAGGCGTTCACGTTCTGGCCGAGCAGGGTGATCTCGCTGACGCCCTCGCCGACCAGCGCCTCGATCTCGGCGAGGATGTCGCCGGTGCGCCGGTCCTTCTCCTTGCCGCGCAGCGCCGGGACGATGCAGAAGGTGCAGGTGTTGTTGCAGCCGACCGAGATGGACACCCAGGCCGCGTAGGCGCTCTCGCGCCGCGTGGGCAGCGTGGAGGGGAACGCCTCCAGCGACTCGGCGATCTCGACCTGCGCCTCTTCCTGCACGCGCGCGCGTTCCAGCAGCACCGGGAGCTTGCCGATGTTGTGCGTGCCGAAGACGACGTCCACCCAGGGCGCCTTCTTCACGATGGTGTCGCGGTCCTTCTGCGCCAGGCAGCCGCCGACCGCGATCTGCATGCCGGGCCGGCTCGCCTTGCGCGGCGCGAGCCGGCCGAGGTTGCCGTAGAGCCGGTTGTCGGCGTTCTCCCGCACCGCGCAGGTGTTGAAGACGACGACGTCCGCGTCGCCGTCCGCCCCCTCGGGGGCGCGCACGTAGCCGGCCTCTTCGAGCAGTCCGGACAATCGCTCGGAGTCATGGACGTTCATCTGGCACCCGTAAGTGCGGATTTCGTAGCTCTTGGGTGCGGGCGCGTCCACGGCGAGGCTCCGGTCACTGCTGCTGGTCATGCGTCAAGGGTAGGCGGTCCCGGAGAACGCCCGTCCCCGATGATGTGCGGGACGATCGGCGACGCCTCAGGGGTCGATGAGGCCGGCGCGGATCGCGTAGCGGGTCAGCTCCAGCCGGTCGCGCATGCCGAGCTTCTGCAGCAGGTTGGCCCGGTGCCGTTCGACCGTCTTGGCGCTGATGAACAGCAGGGCGCCGATCTCCCGGGAGGTGTGTCCCTCCGCCACGAGCTTGAGGATCTCCTCCTCGCGCTCGGTGATGGGCCGCTCGGGCAGGCCGCCCACGCCGTCGCCGCGGTGCAGCCGGTCCAGGTAGGAGCGGACGAGGGCCCGCTCCGCGCCCGGATAGATGAACGGCTCGTCGCGCACGACCGCCCGGCAGGCCTCGACCAGGTCCCGGTCGGCGACCGACTTCAGGACGTACCCGCCGGCGCCCGCCTTGAGGGCCTCGAAGAAGTACTGCTCGTTGTCGTACATCGTCAGGATGAGGATGGGCAGGTCCGGGAGGCGCCGGGAGAGTTCGCGGGCCGCCTGCAGTCCGGTCATCCGGGGCATCGCCACGTCGAGGACAGCCAGGTCGACGTCCCCCGCGCGGGCCCGCTCGACCGCCTCCGCCCCGTCTCCGGCCTCGGCGACCACGGTGAGATCGGGCTCACCGTCCAGGATGAGCCGTACTCCCCTGCGCACGAGGGTGTGATCGTCGGCCAGCAGCACGCGCGTGGGCGGGGCCGCCGCGACAGCTCCGGTCGTGGGGGTCGGGGGCGGGGCGCCGTCCGTCATCGGCGGCCTCCCGGAGGGGCCGAGGATTCCGCCGGGCCCGACGGGCCAGCCAGGGCTGCCGGGTGCGGCGGCTCCGCCTGCTCGGCGAGCGCCGGGGGTGGGACGCTTACCGCGCGACCTGCGAGCTCCCCCCGGCCGGTGTCCGCCGCCGCCCGCAGCCGTACGTCCGTCCCGGCGCCGACGCCGCCCGTGCCGCCGCCCCTCGTGCCACCGCCGCCCGTGACCTTCGCCGGCGACGAGACGGTGAGGCTCGCGCCGATCAGCAGGGCCCGCTCACGCATCCCGCGGAGTCCGGCGCCCTCCCCGGCCGTCGCGCCCAGGCCCGTGCCGTTGTCCCGCACCAGGAGCTCGACCCCGTCGGTGACCGGGCGCAGGCGGAGTTCCGCACGGTCGGCGCGGGAGTGCCGCGCGGTGTTGGTGAGCGCTTCCTGCGCCACCCGGTAGAGCACGAGTTCCGTCTCCTCGGTCAGTGGGGGGATGCCCGGACGCAGATCGTGGCGCACCGTCAGCCCGTGTGCGGTGAACTCGCCGGCGAGTGAGCGCAGCGCGCTGAGCAGGCCGAGCTCTTCGAGGACGCCGGGCCGCAGCCGGCGGGCGATGCGGCGGATCTCGTCGAGACCCGCTCGGGTTGCCTCCTGCGCCTGGCCCAGTTCCTCGCGCAGTTCCGCGGGGGCCCGGTCGGCGACGCGTTTGAGCTGGAGCAGCACGGCGGTCAGGGTCTGGCCGACCTCGTCGTGCAGTTCCCGGGCGACGCGGTGACGCTCACGCTCCTGGGCCGACAGCGCCCCGGCCGCGCTGGCGGCACGCTCAGCCTCCAGGCGGTCCAGCATGGCGTTGTACGTGGTGATCAGCTGGGCCGTCTCCACCGGCCCCGCGACCTCGGCGCGGGCCCCGGGGTGCAGCAGGTCGGCGTCGGCCATGGAACGGCCGAGGCGGGCCAGCGGGGCCAGGCCGATGCGCAGGACGACCGCGTTGACGGTCAGCAGCGCCGCGAGCCCGGCGACCACCACGAGGACCTCGCCCGGGAGTACGGGCGTGGACACCGTGACCGGGCCGAGGAGCAGCGAGGCGGCCACGACCAGGGCCCCTGCGTTGAGGACGAAGATCCGCCGGAACAGGGACATGTGCGCCGTTCCTCCTCTGCCTGCTCGGCCCGCGGCGCCGCCGTCGGTCACATCTCGGTCGCCTCGGTCGCCACCCCGGTCGACGCGTCGATCGTCGCCCCGGTCGACGCGTCGTTCGTCGACTGCGTCGTCATCGCGGTCGTCGCCCGGGTCGGCTCTCCATGGCGCCGCCGTGGCCAGCCTCGCCGTGTGCTCGCGGCCCTGTCCATCCGTCACGACACCCATGTCGTCACCGTACGGGGGAATGGCAGCATGGCGTCCCGGGCACCCGCGGGACACCGGGAGACGTCGCGGACGGCACGGACGTCGCGCGAGGGTTCGGTGGCGGCCGGCGACGGCCGACGGCGTCCGGCGACGCCGCCGGTGTTCAGCGACGTCTGCCGGTGTCCGGCGAGTACCAGCGGTGGCCGCGGCGACCGGCGAAACGATCGACAACAAGGGGAAGAAACGTGCCTGCTCCACGCCTTCGGACGACTCCGCTGCCAGGCATCGGAGTCCAGTACGACCTCGTGACGCGGGAGCAGCGCCACCTGTCGGTCGTGGCGCACCGCGACGGGGCCCGTACCGTCAACGTGTACCGGACCGACGACCCCGACTCCTGCGCCCAGTCCGTGCGGCTGACCGCGGCGGAGGCCGGCTCGCTGATCGACGCGCTGATGCCGTCCCACCACAGCGCGAGCCTGCTGTACACGACGGATCTGGGGCTGGTCGCCGAACGCGTGGAGGTGGCGGCGACCTCGCGCTGGAACGGGCGACTGCTGGGCGAGACCCGGATGCGCACCGAGACCGGCGCCTCGATCGTGGCGGTGCTGCGGCGGGCCGAGGCCATTCCGTCCCCGGCGCCCGACTTCCGCCTCGCGGGAGGCGACACGCTCATCGTCATCGGCACCCGCGAGGGTGTGGACGCGGCCGCGGCCATACTCGGGCGGGAGTGAGCGAGTGCACTCCGCAGTCCTGCTGATCGAGTTCGGTTCCATCATCCTCGGGCTCGGCCTGCTCGGCCGGTTCGCGGCCCGCTTCCAGTTCTCGCCGATCCCGCTCTACCTGCTGGCCGGTCTGGCCTTCGGCGAGGGCGGCCTGCTGCCGCTCGGCGCGAGCGAGGAGTTCGTCGCCACCGGCGCCGAGATCGGCGTGATCCTGTTGCTGCTGATGCTCGGCCTGGAGTACACGGCGAGCGATCTGGTCTCCAACCTCAAGGCCCACTACCCCTCAGGTCTCGTCGACTGCGCCCTCAACGCCGTGCCGGGCGCGGTCGCCGCGCTGCTGCTCGGCTGGGGGCCGGTGGCGGCCGTGGTGCTCGCGGGCGTCACCTGGATCTCGTCGTCCGGAGTGATCGCCAAGGTGCTCGGCGACCTGGGCCGGGTCGGCAACCGGGAGACGCCGGTGATCCTCAGCGTGCTGGTCCTGGAGGACCTGGCCATGGCCGTCTACCTGCCCATCGTCACCGCCCTGGTGGCCGGGGTGGGGCTGGCGGCCGGCAGCGTGACCCTGGCGATCGCGTTGGGCGTCGCGGGTCTCGTGCTCTTCGCCGCGGTGCGCTACGGGCGGGTCATCTCCCGTTTCGTGTCCAGCGACGACCCGGAGAAGCTGCTCCTGGTGGTGCTGGGGCTGACGATCCTGGTCGCCGGGGTGGCCCAGCAGCTGCAGGTGTCGGCGGCGGTGGGGGCGTTCCTGGTGGGCATCGCGCTCTCCGGGGAGGTCGCCGAGGGCGCGCACACCCTGCTCAGCCCGCTGCGCGACCTGTTCGCCGCCGTCTTCTTCGTCTTCTTCGGCCTGCACACCGATCCGGCGAGCATCCCTCCCGTGCTCGCTCCGGCGCTCGCCCTGGCGGTCGTCACCGCGGCCACGAAGATCGCCACCGGGTACTGGGCGGCCCGGCGCGCCGGGATCTCGGTCAAGGGACGGTGGCGGGCGGGCGGTGCGCTGGTGGCGCGCGGGGAGTTCTCGATCGTCATCGCCGGTCTTGCGGTCACGGCGGGAATCGAGCCGTCGCTCGGCCCGCTGGCGACGGCGTACGTCCTGATCCTGGTCGTCGTGGGGCCCCTCACCGCCCGCTACACGGAACCCCTGGCGACCCGCTGGTCCCGGCGCGGGCGGTCAGGCGCCGACAGCGCGCCGGCCCACGTGCCCGAGCCGCGGCGGGAGACCCGGGTGGGTGACTGAGGCCGGGCGCCTGGCGGGCCGGGAGGCCGGGAGCCACGAGGCCGGGGCGCGCTGCCGACCCGCCCGACGGCGGGATGCGTCGCCCGGTCCCGGCCGCCTCCGGTCCCGCAAGCCTGGCTCGGCGCCCCTGCGCCTCACTCCCCGCCGTCGGTCCACCCCTGGCGGCGCAGGACCGCGGACACGTCCGGGGCCTCGTAGTGCTCACCTTTGAGGACCTTGCCGTCGGCGCGGCGGACGATCCTGCCGTCGGGGCCCAGCTTGGTCATGTTGGACCGGTGGACCTCGGCGAGCACCGCGTCGAGGTCGATCCCGTGCACCAGGGCCGTGCCGTACGCGACGTAGACGACGTCGGCCAGCTCGTGCGCCAGCCGGTCCAGCGGGCCGCCGACCGACACCTCGGCGACCTCCGCGGCCTCCTCGGCGAGCAGATCCCGGCGCTGGGCGGCCAGCCCGGGAGACACCGGCGTCGGGGTGCTGCGGGCGTCAAGCCCGAAGGCGTGGTGGAACTCACGGACCAGATCGGCGGGCGAGGAACTCATGCCCGGACTGTACCGACGGCCACCGACACTGCCGTCCGCCAGTCCCGCTCGCGCGTCCCTCGGGTCATCACTGCCGTCCGCCACTCCCGCCCGTGACTCCCTCAGGTCATCACTCCCCTCCGCCACCCCCGTCGATCGGTCCGCCCGTCACCTGCGCAGTGAGGGCCGCTCTGGCCAGCACCGCGTTCCGGCTGGCAGGATCGCGGGCATGTCCCCGTCGTTCTCCCGCATCGGCAGGCGCCGTGCTCTGCAGGGCACGGCCGCCGGCGTCGTCGTCCTCGGACTGCTGCTGTGGTGGCTGCTGCCGCTGGGCGAGGAGCCGCCGAGCGGTTCGATCACCCTCAACACGGGCACGACGAGCGGCGTCTACTACGCGTACGGCAGCCAGCTGCGCACCGCGCTCGCCAAGGACATGCCCCGCCTGGACGTGAAGCTGTCGACGAGCAACGGTTCGCCGGAGAACGTCGCGCGCGTGGCGGCGGGCGAGGCCGACTTCGCCATCGCCGCGGCGGACGCGGTGCAGACGTACGAGACGCAGCATCCCGGCCCGGCCGCGCGGCTGCGCGGGGTGGCCCGGCTGTACGACGACTACGTCCAGCTCGTGGTGGCCCGTGACTCGGACATCCGGTCCATCGCTGACCTGCGGGGCAGGACGGTGGCGACGGGCCTGCCCCGCTCCGGCGTGCGGCTGATCGCCGAGCGGGTCCTCAAGGCGGCGGGCCTGGATCCGGCCAAGGACATCAAGGCGGTGGAGCGGGGCATCGACACCGGCCCCGAGCAGCTCAAGCAGGGAAAGATCGACGCGTTCTTCTGGTCGGGCGGAGTCCCGACGGCCGGGCTGGAGAAGCTCGCCGACGGTTTCACCTTCCGGTTCGTGCCGATCAGCCCCGAGCTCGTCGCCAAGATGCACGACCAGGACGACTCCACGGGCTACTACCGGGCGACGAACATGCCCGAGTCGGCCTACCCCACCATCCAGAACGGCTCCACCGTGGCGACGATCGCCGTGTCCAACCTGCTGATCACCCGCACCGACGTGGACCCCCGGCTCACCGAGTGGGTGACCCGTACCGTCATCAGGAGCCGGGATCTCATCGGAGCGCACGTGCACTCCGCCCAGCTGGTCGACCTGCGCACCGCCATCTACACCGACCCGCTCACGCTGCACGCGGGCGCCCGGCGCTACTACCGCTCCGTCAAGCCGTAGGGCGGGCCGTCACGACGTCCGCGACCGCGGCACCGACACCGTCGCCGTCAGTCCGCTCGGCTCGTGGCGGGCGTACGACAGGGAGCCGCCGCCCGCTGCGAGCAGGGCGCGGGAGATGGACAGGCCGAGACCCGAGCCCTTGACGTTCTGGTGACGGCCGCTGCGCCAGAAGCGGTCGCCCACGCGCGTGAGCTCCTCGTCGGTCAGACCCGGCCCGTTGTCGGTGACGACGACGGAGGAGGTCCCGCCCTCGACGGTGACCGTGACCTCGACGCTCTCGCCCTCGGGGGTGAACTTCACCGCGTTGTCGATCACCGCGTCCAGAGCGCTGGACAGCGTCACCGGGTCGGCCCAGGCCGTGGTGGGCGGGCAGTCGCCCACCAGCCGGACCCCCTTGGCCTTGGCGGTGGGCGCCCAGGCGGCGACGCGCTCGGCGGCCAGGGCGCCGATGTCGGTGATCCGCAGGTCGGCCTCGGCGTGCTCGGCGAGGGCCAGGTCCAGCAGGTCGTCCAGGACCTGGGCGAGGCGTCTGCCCTCGTGCTGGACGGAGGCGATCTCCTCGTTGCCCTCGGGCAGCTCGTAGCCCAGCAGTTCGATGCGCAGCAGCAGGGCGGCGAGCGGGTTGCGCAACTGGTGCGAGGCGTCGGCGACGAAGGCGCGCTGCTGCTCCAGCACGTCCTCGACGTTGTCCGCCATCTCGTTGAACGCGCCGGCCAGCCTCCTGAGCTCGGGCGGCCCGCCGGCCACCGCGACCCGCGACTTCAGACGGCCGCTCGCGATCTCGTGCGTGGTGGCGTCCAGGATGCGCACCGGCCGCAGCACCCAGCCGGTCAGTCGCAGGGCGGCGCCGATGGCCAGCAGCATCGCGGCGGCCTCTCCGGCGGCGATCACCAGCCAGCCGTGCAGGATCCGCGACCGCATCGGGCCGGTGGGCGAGTCGGTGACGACGACCGCGACGACGTCGCCGTCCCGGATGACCGGTGACGCCACGACGAGCCGGCTGCGCTGCCAGGGCCACACCTGTTCGGGGTCGTGGCTGCGGCGGCTGAGCGACGCCTCCTCGAACGCGTCCCTCACCTCGCCCGATGCGGGGAGGTACCAGTCGCGCGGGGCATGAGCCATGGGGGTGTCGGTGCTGTAGAAGACCCCGGCGCGAATGCCGTAGACGTCGTAGTAGCTGGCGAGCTCCCGGCCGAGCGTCTCGCGCCGCTCGTTCGTGGACGCCGACGTCGGGTCGTTCACGCCCGAGGAGACGGTGACGAACTGGGCGAGCGCCGCGAAGCGCGCGGTGTCGTCGATGCGGTCGACGACCACCCTTTGCTGCTCGGCGCCCGCCACGCTGATGGCCAGCGGCACCCCGAGGGCCAGCAGCACGGCCGCCATCAGGACGATGAGGAGCGGCAGCAGACGCGTACGCAACAGAGGTCCCCGCTATGCGGCCGGGGCGACGAGCCGGTAGCCGACCCCGCGCACCGTCTCGATCAGCGCGGGCATGCGCAGCTTGGCGCGCAGCGAGGCCACGTGCACCTCCAGGGTGCGCCCGGTCCCCTCCCAGCTGGTGCGCCACACCTCGCTGATGATCTGCTCCCGCCGGAAGACCACGCCGGGTCGCTGCGCGAGCAGCGCGAGCAGGTCGAACTCCTTGCGGGTCAGCTGGACGGCCGTGCCGTCCACCGTGACGCGCCGGGTGGGCAGCTCGATCTGCACGGGGCCCAGGCGCAGCGCGCTCTCCCCTTCGGCGACCGCGTCCTCGTGGACGGTGCGCCGGCTCACGGCGTGGATACGGGCGAGCAGCTCCCCGGTGTCGTACGGCTTCACCACGTAGTCGTCGGCGCCCAGGTTCAGACCGTGGATGCGGGAGCGCACGTCGGAGCGGGCGGTGACCATGATCACCGGTGTGGCGGTGCGCTTGCGGATCTTGCCGCACACCTCGTAGCCGTCCTGGTCCGGCAGGCCCAGATCAAGCAGGACGACGCCGAAGCCGGGCCCCTCCGGGACGAGCGCCTGCAGCGCCTCCTCGCCGCTGCGCGCGTGGGTGACGTCGAAACCGTGCCGCTTGAGGACCGCGGACAGGGCGGCGGCGACATGGTTGTCGTCCTCGACGAGAAGCAGTCTCATCCCGGCCTCCTCCGGTTCATCGGGCATACGGTCTGACTCACTACAACGGGTGTTCGGTTCTCCGGCTCCGGAAAACGGCGGCACACGCGTGCGTGCATCATGGCAGTCACGCCGATGGACGACGACGCAGTCAAGCGAGTTCCACTTGCGCGCGACTACCGTTACTCGGCCGATACGCGCGCAGGTCGCAAGTCCGTCTCAAGTGCTACGACATGTGTCCGATTGCTATCGGATCGTGATGCTCAGATTCCCCTCAGATGTAATGACGCTGGTCGGCGCGGGTCACTACTGTCCTCCGAAACCGAGGAGGACGGAGCCCCGAAGCGATGACCGAAGTATCGGTGACCAAGGAGGACGCGGTCGCGAGCGGTGACCTGGTCGTCCTGAAGAGCGTCAACAAGCACTTCGGCGCGTTGCACGTTCTCCAGGACATCGACCTGACGATCACCCGCGGGGAGGTCGTCGTGGTCATCGGCCCCTCCGGGTCGGGCAAGTCGACGCTGTGCCGCACGATCAACCGCCTGGAGACGATCGACGACGGCGCGATCACGATCGACGGAAAGCCGCTGCCCCAGGAGGGCAAGGCGCTGGCCCGGCTGCGCGCCGACGTCGGCATGGTGTTCCAGTCGTTCAACCTGTTCGCGCACAAGACCGTGCTCGAGAACGTGATGCTCGGCCAGATCAAGGTCCGCAAGGCCGACAAGGCGCAGGCCGCGGAGAAGGCCCGCGCCCTGCTCGACCGGGTCGGCGTGGGCACCCAGGCCGACAAGTACCCCGCGCAGCTCTCGGGCGGCCAGCAGCAGCGCGTCGCCATCGCGCGGGCGCTGGCGATGGACCCGAAGGTCATGCTCTTCGACGAGCCGACCTCGGCC
>NZ_JBEPBI010000242.1:0-11429 GCF_040299045.1 Streptomyces sp. NPDC001027 | reverse complement strand
CAAACGGGGAGTGACCTGCGGCGCGCGTGGGGTGAACCTCGCGGGCGTCCTGTGACGTCGCTTGTGTACCGGCTCTGTACCGACATCGTGCGTTGATGCGCAGCTGCTTCTCCAGGGTGGCCGCGCCGCCCAGCGAGTTGCCGATGACCACGCCGACCCGGGTGCAGTCCCAGGACCCGGTGTCCAGACCGGAGTCGGCGACCGCCTGCCGGGCGCCGACCACGGCGAGCTGGGTGAAGCGGTCCAGCTTCCAGGCGGTGCGCCGGCCCAGCTCGGCCGTCGGGTCGAAGCCGGGAACGCGGCACGAGATGTCGACCTTCTCGCCCTTCAGCTCGGGGTCGGTGGCCCCGGCGGAGACGCCGGACAGCACGCGCCGCCAGTTCTCCGCCACCCCGATGCCGGCCGGCGTGATCAGGCCCATGCCGGTGACCGCGACGCCGCGGCCCCGGGCCACGCCGCTCATGCCTGATCCGCCTTCGCGCGGATCACGTTGACGGCCTCGTCCAGGGTGAAGGCCGACTTCAGCTCGCCCTCCTGGAGGACGATGCCCATCTCCTTGCGCAGGATCAGGCTCAGCTCCACGAGGATCAGGGAGTCGATCTCCAGCTCGTCGAAGGTGGCGCCGGACAGCAGCTCCGCCTCGTCGAGGCCGAACTTCTCGCTGATCAGGACGGAGACGCGGTGCTTGAGGGACTCCTGGACCTGGATGACGGGAGTGCTCATGGTGGTTTCCTCTCGTGATTTTTTTCTCGGTGATGTCGGTGATGTCGGTGATGTCGGCGCCGTTGGGGCTGTGGGGCTGTGGGGCTGTGGGGCTGTGGGGTGGGGCGGACGGTGTCGGCGGGCCCGGTGTGTCTCGGCGCCGCCGGGTGGGGTCAGCCGGGTTCCAGGGCCGGCCAGACCAGCGCGGTCGAGCCCCAGGTGAGGCCGCCGCCGAACCCGGTGAGGAGCACGCGGTGGCCGGGCCGCAGCTCGCCGTCGGCGGCGGCGTCGCGCAGCGCGAGCGGGATCGAGGCGGCCACGGTGTTGCCGACCCGGTCGAGGTTGGCCACGATCTGCTTCTCCTCCAGGCCGAGTTGCTCGCCCACGGCGTTGAGGATGCGGATGTTGGCCTGGTGCGCCACGACCTTGTCCACCTCGGCGGGCGTCCAGCCGACCCGGTCGAGGAGGGTCTGCGAGGACCGGCTCATGTCCAGCACGGCCCGGGTGAACACCGGGCGGCCGTCCATGGTGAAGAAGGTGTCCCCGTCGCCGGGGGGTCCGGGCGTGGAGCGCTGCCGCGAGCCTCCGGCGCGCACGGTGATCAGGTCGGCGCCCGAGCCGTCGCTGCCGAGGTCGAAGCCGAGCAGCGCGCCCGGCTCGCCCGCCTCGCCCGCCCGCAGGACCACGGCCCCGGCCCCGTCGCCGAAGATGGCCCGCGTGGTGCGGTCGGCCGGGTCGAGGATCGTCGAGAAGGCGTCCGCGCCGATCACCAGGGCCCGTTCGGCGAGGCCCGCGATGATCATGGAGGAGGCGGCGGCGAGCGCGTACACGAACCCGGTGCACACCGCCGACACGTCGAACGCGGGCGCCGTCCCGAGGCCGAGCCGGTGGGCGACGTCCGGTGCGGTGGCCGGGCACGGCCGGTCCGGCGTGCTGGTGGCCAGCACCACCAGGTCCACGCCGGCCGCGTCCTCGCCACCGGTCCGGCGGGCCGAGGCGAGCGCGTCCCGGCCGGCCGCCACCGCGAGGTCGGAGGTGGCCTCGCCCGGGGCGACGACATGACGGCGGCCGATCCCGGTCCGGGTGCGGATCCAGCGGTCGGAGGTGTCGAGCTGCTCCGCCAGCTCCTCGTTGGAGACGGCCGTCGTCGGCAGGGCGCCGCCGAGACCGCACAGGACCGCGACGCGGCTCATGAGGCCAGCTCCCCCGGCTCGTGACCGCCCGTGCGGTCGGCGTGCGCCGCCAGGGCCGTGAGCCGGGCGGCCGGAGACTGCGGGACCGCCCCCGCCTCCGCCGTGACGTCGACCGCCGCGCCCTGGGGGGTGGGCCTGCCCCCGGCGGCCGCCTCAGGGGCGCCGCCCGTCCGCAAGCCGCTCCCCGCCCGGACGCCGTCCATCGCCCGGAAGCTGCTTCCCGCCCTGCGCAGTGCCGTGCGCACCGCTGTCGCCTCGGGCGGGACGATCGCCGCCACATGGCCGTCGGGGCGGACCACGAGGGCCCTCGGGGCGGCGCCGAGCAGGGGGGCGAAGCCCGGCCAGGCGGAGACGTCCCGGACCGGAACGCCCTCGGGGACGGCCGCCGAGACGGACGCACGGGCGGCCAGCCAGGCGGAGTCCTGACGGTCGCCGGCCCAGAGCAGCAGCGTGAGACGGGCCGGGTCGATCGAGGGCCAGCGTTCGGCGCCGGGCTGGGGCTCGTCGTGCGCGGCGAACGCCGGCAGCCGGTCGCCGACGCGGATCCTGCGGGTCAGTCCCGGCAGCGTGTCGCGCAGGGACTCGGCGGGCCGGTAGCTGACGTCGTGCTGCGCCATCAGCGGGCCGCCGAAGCGCTGCAGCACCCCGGTCCGGTGCGCCAGCCGTACGGTGACGTCGCGCAGGGCGAGCTCATGGCGACGCTTGAACAGCCCCCAGCCGGTCTGCTTGGCGGTGGTCAGCACGATGCGCTCCGCGGCCAGCCGGCGGTCGCTGTCGTAGGTGTCGAGGATGCCCGGTTCGAAGGCCCCCCGGACCACGCCGGCCAGTTTCCAGGCGAGGTTGACGGCGTCCTGGATGCCGGTGTTCATGCCCTGCGCGCCGGCCGCGCTGAACACGTGGGCGGCGTCGCCCGCGAGGAAGACCCGGCCCGCGCGCATGGTCTCGGCGACCCGGCGCCGGGCCCGGAAGATGGTCGACCAGTCGAGCTCGCCGACGACGCCGGGCCGCGGGGAACGCTCGTCGAGGAACCGCTGGAACAGCTCCGGCGGCGGCCCCTGCTCCCCCCGCCAGTCCGGCACGCTGATGGCGAGCCGGTACTGGCCGTCGCCGAAGGGGGCGATCCCCAGGGCGCCGGAGCGGGAGTAGCAGTACACCAGCGCGTGCTGGTCCAGGTCGCCGGCCACCGGGCCGTCGCCGATCGCGAACAGCACGTCGTCGCCGGCGCCCAGCAGCTCGATCCCGGCGAAGCGGCGCACCGCGCTGTGCGCGCCGTCCGCGCCGATCACGTACTCCGCCTCGATCAGCTCGGTGCGCCCGTCGGCCCGCCGCACCTCCGCGACCGGCCGGGGCCCCGAGGCGTCGAGCCCGGTGAGGGAGCCGGACTCGATCTCGCCGCCGTACGCGGCCAGCCGGGTGCGGATCACCTCCTCCGTGGTGTCCTGCGGGACGACGACGCCGAAGGGGTACGGGGTGTCCGTGAGCCGGCTCATCTCGATGGCGCCGAGGCGCCGCTTGTCGGAGTAGTACTGCACCGAGTCCAGCCGGTTGCCCAGCTCGATCAGCGGCTCGGAGGCGCCGATGCGGCCGAGGAGTTCCAGGCTGCGCGGCCAGACGACGCTGGCCCGGGAGTGCTGGGCGGGGCCGGCGGCCGAGTGGTCGACCAGCCGGACCGCGACGCCCTGCGCGAGCAGTTCGGCGGCGAGCACCAGTCCCACGGGGCCGGCGCCCACGACGAGGACGGGACGCCGCTCACCGGGGTCCTCGCGCTGGGGGAACGCCATGACAGTCCTTTCGAAGAAGTTCAGCGGGGAAGGGGGCGGGGGAAGTCCGCCGGGTCAGGTCCGCCGCACCACGGCGGCGCTCCAGGTGAAGCCGGCGCCGGCGCTCAACACGGCCGCGTACGCGCCGCGTTCGAGGCGGTGCGGGCCGCTGTCCGCGGCCAGCGCGGCCAGGTTCGACAGCAGGTCGCCGGCGCCCAGATGGCCGGTGTACTCGCCCAGGTCGGCCGGCGGGGCGTCGGTGACCTCGGCGACGGCGGGGCCGTACACGTCCCGGGCGGTGGCCCTGCCGAGCCGCGGCAGCAGCACGGTGCTCAGCCGCTCGCCGCCGCCGCCTCCGACGCCCGCCTCGGCCAGCGCGGCGGCCAGGACCGCCGTGGTCTCCCGGCGCAGCCGGTCGAGGAAGCGCGGCTTGCCCTGCTCGGCGAGGAACGCCTTCTTGGTCCGGCGGACGTCCACGGCCGGACCGCGGGTGTGCGGCGCCGGGTGGAAGCCGTCGGTGTCCCGGTGGGCGCTCTCCAGCTCCGGCGCAGCCCGTGTGCACAGGGCGCGCAGGGAGAGCGCTCCGCTCGGTGCGGACCCGGCGCCGACGACGGCCGCGGTGGCGCCGTCGCCGTACCAGACGCCGTAGTCGCCGCCCCAGCGGTCGAAGCCCGGCGGTGTGAAGCGGTCGGCGGTGGTCACCAGGACCGGTCCGTCGCCGGGCCGTGCCGTGAGCTGGTGCACCGCGGTGCGCAGGGCGGCGGCCGCGCCGTTGCACATCTGCTGGACGCCGGTCGGGACGGCGTCCAGGGCGCCGATCCCGGCGGCCACGTAGTGGGCCGGCGACCAGAAGTCGTGGCCCTGGTAGTACGTCCAGGCGTGCAGGACGGCGGAGAGGTCACCGGCGGGGACCGCGGCCCGGGCCAGGGCGAGCCGGGCGGCGCGCACCGCCATCCGCGGGGCGGACAGGTCGGGGGAGACGGGCAGCTGCCCGTACCCCATGGCGTCCGCCTCCTCGGCGGTGACCCGGCCGGCGGCCAGCGCGTCCGCCGTCTTGTGAGCGGTGGGCGGCAGCCACTCGGCGGGCGCGAGCCAGATGCCGTCGCGGCCGTCGGCGGGGGCGCCGTCGCGGTGGTCGTCGGGGGTCATGCGCACTCCTCGCCGTCGAGCAGCGGGACGCCCGTCGAGGCCGTGGTGGTGTGCATCCGCCCGGAGGCGATGACGTCGCCGTCCTGCTCGAAGTCGATGTGGAAGGTCCGCAGGTCCGGCAGCATCAGGCTGAGGTTGTCCTCGTGCGCGTACGGCTCGGTCTTGCGGATGTGCACCGTCGTGGGCACGTCCAGCTCGGCGTACCGGGTGAAGGAGAACTCGAAGCCGGCGACGGTGCTGCGGCTGACCGAGGCGCCCCACAGGTCGGACACGCCGAGCAGGCACAGTTGGCGGGCGGCCTCCATGAGCACCATGCCGGGCACGTGGTCCTGGCCGTGGTCGAACATGCTGCGGTTGTCCAGCGGGACCCGCACGGACGCGGAGGCGTTGTCGCTGCCCACGGTGACGGAGCTCAGGACGACGTTCGCCGGGTCGCTGCGGCCCACCAGGTGCGGGGCGACGTACGCGGTCTGCCGGGGCAGGTCCTGGAACGGCGTCAGGGGCCGGCCGCGGCCCTGCAGACGGACCGTCTCGTACACCTCGGACGGGATGTAGCCGACGTCCATGCGCACGAAGCCGAGGCAGCGCTGGGCCAGTTTCATGTCGACGCCGAAGGACAGCCGGCGCACGTCTCCCGGGGTGCCGCGGCGGTTGCTCGTGCGCACCGAGATGCGCAGCTCGCCCGGCCTTTCCTGCTGCGGCAGGGTCAGCAGCCCCGGCAGCTCCATCGACCAGGACCGCAGCAGGAACTTGCTGCTGCGCGAGACCCCGGCGTACTCGTGGCCGCCGTAGGTCTCGGCCTGCCGGCAGCACTCCAGCAGCAGCATCGGGTCGGGGGCGCCCAGCCGCGAGGTGTGCTCCGTGTAGTAGGCGTGCAGCGGGGGCAGTTGGGCGGCCGCGAGATATTCCTCCTCACCGGTTTTGCGGGCGTCGGTGAGAAACACCTCGGAAAGTGCCCAGCGGTGCAGCAGAGAACGGTCCACGGTGCGCATGAATTCGAGGTTGGCGGCACCCGGCAGGCAGGTCTTCTTTTCTTCAGGGGTCATTTCCTTCGTCCTCCTGATGCGGCGCGAGTGGGGGTCGATTCCCTTTTCTCTCGCGTGATTTCATTGTCGAGGGGGGTGGCAAAGCGCTCACTAAAAGCGGACTCAAAGGGCGGGTTCGGATGCCTGCGGTCCGCCCACCCAGGCGAGCGGGCCCCGGTAACCGTTTCCGGCCCGGTCCCAGTTCGCGCGGTCGGCTGTCGGCCCGGCCGGCTCGCCGGCGCTGCTCTCGGCGCGCGCCCGCAGCACGGTCAGCACGCAGGCCAGCGCGGCCAGTTCGTCGGCGTCAGGATCGCCGCGGACGACGCGGAAGGCGGCCTCGCGCAGCGCGTCGGCCGGCGACGGCACGCCGGACGCGGCGCTCACAGCGGGGTGATCCCGTGCTTGCGCTGCGGCAGCGCCCGGTGCTTGGTCCGCAGCATGGCCAGTGAACGGGCCAGCACCGCACGGGTCTCGCCCGGCTCGACGACGTCGTCGACCAGGCCGCGTTCGGCCGCGTAGTACGGGTGCATCAGCTCGGCCCGGTACTCCTCGACCATCCGCGCCCGCATCGCCGCGGGGTCGTCGGCGTCGGCGATCTGTCGGCGGAAGACGACGTTCGCGGCGCCCTCGGCGCCCATCACCGCCACCTCGTTGGCCGGCCACGCGAACGACAGGTCCGCGCCGACCGACCGCGAGTCCATGACGATGTAGGCGCCGCCGTACGCCTTGCGCAGGATCAGCTGGATGCGGGGGACGGTGGCGTTGCAGTACGCGTACAGCAGCTTCGCGCCGTGCCGGATGATCCCGTTGTGCTCCTGGTCCACGCCGGGCAGGAAGCCGGGCACGTCCAGCATGGTGATCAGCGGGATGTTGAAGGCGTCGCACAGCGAGACGAACCGCGCGGCCTTCTCGCTGGCCCTGATGTCCAGCACCCCGGCGCTCGCCAGGGGCTGGTTGGCGACGACGCCCACCACATGCCCGTCGATCCGCGACAGGGCGCACACGACGTTGGGCGCCCAGGTCGGGTGCGTCTCGAAGTACTCGCCGTGGTCGACGACCTCCTCGATGACCTCCCGTACGTCGTAGCCGCGCGAGGGGTCGGCGGGGACGACGCCGGCGAGCCGGTCGGTGCGCCGGTCCGCCGGGTCGTCGCAGGGCAGCACGGGCGCGCACTGCCGGTTGTTGGACGGCAGGTACGACAGCAGGTAGCGCACGTCCTCCAGGCAGCTCGCCTCGTCGTCGTACGCGAACGCGGCCACCCCCGACACCGACGCGTGCACGTCGGCGCCGCCCAGTTCGTCCATGCTCACCTGCTCGCCGGTGACCGCCCGCACGACGTCCGGCCCGGTGATGAACATCTGGGCCACGCCCCGGACCATGAACGTGAAGTCGGTGAGCGCCGGCGAGTAGGCCGCGCCTCCCGCGCACGGGCCGAGGATCACGCTGATCTGCGGGATGACGCCCGACGAACGGGCGTTGCGGCTGAAGATGCCGCCGTACCCGGCGAGCGCGGTCACCCCTTCCTGGATGCGGGCGCCCGCACCGTCGCAGAGGCTCACCAGCGGGGCGCCGGACGCCTCCGCGAGGTCCATCAGCTTGTGGATCTTCGCCGCGTGGGACTCGCCGAGCGCGCCGCCGAAGATGCGGAAGTCGTGCGCGTAGACGAAGACCTGACGGCCCTCGACGGCGCCCCAGCCGGTGACCACGCCGTCGGTGTGCGGCCGACGGCGCTCCAGGCCGAAGCCGGTCGCGCGATGCCGGCGCAGCGGCTCCAGCTCGGTGAACGTGCCCTCGTCCAGCAGCAGTCCGATGCGCTCGCGGGCGGTGAGCTTGCCTCTCGCGTGCTGCGCCTCGGTGGCCCGCTGTCCGGGACCCGCCTGCACCTCCGCACGCAGTCGCCGCAGCTCCTCGACCCGCACGTGCATGCTGTCGGGCCGCTCGGGTTCCGGCGCGGCAGGCGGCGCCTGGCTGGGCGCCACGGGGTTCTCGACCAGGGTCGTCATGCCTTGTCCTCCCATCCGGACGCCTCTGGACCGAGGCCGCCCGAAAGAAGGGTTCGGGGTCACGGACAATGCCTGACTCAAGCCCTGAAACAGCCGCCGAATTCTTTTCCGTGCCTTGAGCGAAGGGCAGACCGGGGCATGAGGAAAACACCCTCCGGCGCTTGAGCGGCGACACCCGACGATGTCTTTCGACCGTTGTCGGAACATCGAGAGGGCAGATCATGGTCGCGCACGTTCACGGATCCACCGCCGAGCCGCGGTACGCCGTCCTTTTCCCCGGCCAGGGCGTGCAGCGCCCGGGCATGGGCGAGCCGTGGCGGGCCACGCCGTCCTGGGAACTGGTCGAGACCGTCTCCCGGGCCAGCGGGTTCGACGTCGCCGAGCTGCTGCTGACGGCGGACCAGGACACCCTGTCCCGCACCGACCACGCCCAGATCTCGGTGTTCACCGCGTCCCTGCTGGCCTGGTCGGAGTTCCGCCGGCACGATCCGTCCGCGCACGTGGCCGCCGTCGCCGGGCACAGCCTCGGGGAGTACTCGGCGCTCGTGGCCGCCGGGGTGCTGACGCCGGCCGACGGCGCCTGGCTGGTCGGCGAGCGGGGCCGGGCCATGGCCCAGGCGGCCCGGCAGCGGCCCGGAGCGATGGCCGCCGTGATGGGCGGCGGCCCCGAGCAGGTCACGGCCCTGGTGGAGGAGGCCCGCCGGGACGGCGCCGAGCTGTGGGTGGCCAACCACAACAGCCCCCGGCAGACCGTGGTCGCCGGCAGCCGCGCGGCCGTGACGGCCGCCGCCGCCCGTGCGGCCGCCGCGGGTCTGCGCTACGCCGTCCTGCCGGTCGCCGCCGCCTGCCACAGCCCCTACATGGAGCCGGCCGGCACGCCACTGCGCAACGCCCTGGAACGGACGCGCTTCGCGCCCGGCACGCTCCCCGTGGTGGCCAACGTCGACGCCCGGGCGCACCGGGGCGGCGACCACTGGCGCGACCTGTGCGCCCGGCAGCTGGTCGGCCCGGTCCGTTGGGCGGACACCCTGCACGTCCTGCACGAGGAGCTGCACACCACGGCGTTCCTGGACGTCGGTCCCGGCGCCACCCTCGCCGCCCTGGCGAAGCGGACCCTGCCCGCGGTCCCGGCGCCCCGCTTCGAGGTCCCGGTCCCGCAGGCGGCCTGACGACCGCACGGCCGTCGGGCAGTATGGGGCCCTGTGACCGGCATCCCCGAGACCCGCGGCGCCGCCGCCGACCCGTTGCGGACCAGGCTGGCGGCAGCCGGCGCCGCCGTGGCGACCGTCGGCGCGGGACTGGGGCTCAGGGCCGTGGCGGCGGGGGACGCGGCCAAGTACGGCGGGGACGCGCTCTACACCGTGCTGCTGCTCACGCTCGTCGTCGCGGTCTCCCCCCGGGCGACGCCCCGGACGGCCGCCGCGAGCGCGCTGGCCGCCAGCTGGGCCGTGGAGTTCCTCCAGCTCAGCTCCGTGCCGGCGGACCTCTCCCGGCGCAGCGCCCTCGCCCGCCTCGTGCTCGGCTCCACCTTCAACGCCCCCGACCTGCTCTGGTACGCGGTGGGCGCGGCGGCGGGCTGGGCCGTCCACACCGCGCTGCGCGCGGGCCGTATGGGCCGCGTGAGTCGCGTGGGCCGCGCGGGCGGGGGCTTCGGGCCGCGCTGAGGGTCGCGTCTCAGCGCAGTGCGCTCTTCTGCTGCCACTCGGCCCACGAGAGGTTCCACATGCCGAAGCCGTTGCCGGGAGCGACCACGCCCTTGGTCTCCTTGCCGCTGATCTCGAACGGGTCGCCCGGCCGCACCTGCCCGTACAGCCAGGCCGCGTTCGCGTCGCTCATCCCTATGCAGCCGGAACTGTGGTTGACGGAGCCGAAGTAGCGGGCGTTCCACGGTGCGGCGTGCGCGTACATGCCCGACCAGGTCAGCCGCATCGAGTAGTCGACCATCTTGTCGTAGGCGTTGCCGAGGCCCACCGTCTCGGAGTTCATGTTGATCGTGCCCTCCTTGGCCATGAGCACCGCGGTGCCGTGCCAGGAGCGCTTGTCGCCGCCGGGCGTTCCGCCGGAGACCGGTATGCGCCGCACCGTCTCGCCGTCGCGCTCGAGGGTGAGCTGATGGCTGTCGAGGTCGACCTTGACGATCTGCCGGGCCCCGACGGTGAAGACGGTCGTGTAGTCGCGCACGAACCAGCCGCCGTCCGGGCCGGAGTCGGTGCCGTTCAGCTGCGCGTTCAGCGTGATCTTCGTGCCCGGCTTGAAGTACGTCCGGGGCCGCCAGTCCACCCGGTCCCCGCCCGACCAGTCGCGTATCCAGCCCCAGGAGCCGGTGGTGCCGTTCGAGGCAGTGACCTTCAGCAGCTTCTCGACCTCGGCGCGGTTCTTCACCGGGTGGTCGAAGACCAGCGAGATGGGCTGGGCGACGCCGACGGTCGCGCCGGCGCCCGGTCGCCAGTCGACCTTGTTGACCTTGCCCGCCTCGGCCGTGGTGAAGGAGGACCGGGTGCTCTTGGCGGCGCCGCCGTCGCTGCGGGTCGCCGCCGTCACCGTGTACGCGGCGCCGGGCACGGCCTTGCGGTCGGACACCCAGGACCGGCCGTCGGCGGCGGTCCGGCCGGCGAGCCGGTGGCCCTCGGCGTCGGTGACGGTCACCGAGGTGAGCCGGCCGCCCGAGGCCGTGACCGTCACGGGCCGGCCCGCCGCGACCTTCGTCCCCTTCGGCGTGACGGTGACCGTGACCGGGCGGTCGGCGGCGCCCGACGCCCCCTTGGCGTCGGAGCCGCCCGGGCCTGCGCCCGACGAACAGGCGGCGAGCGGCGTCAGCAGGGCGGCCACGACGGCGGCCCGGACACGGGCGTGGGCGAGTGCGCGTATGCGGGGCAACAGGACCTCCGAGAAGGATGGAACGGAGTCGGCGATTTCGGCGATGTCGTGACTGTAGAGCCGGAAAACCCGAGGTCAGCGGCTATGGAGCAATGTGACGGCGACTGGTGAGGAATGGTCATGGTCCGGTCACATTCACCGTGCGGAGCGGTCATGGGCCGCTGTGAGCATCTGCTGTGTCCCCGCGACAGGTCCGGGGAGAAGGAGAGGCTCAGACTGTGTCAGCGCTGCTCGTGCCGCCCAGCCGTGTGTGCCAAGCCCGGGACCGGGGCGTGACGTTGCGCCCCATCACCGCCGAGACCTACCGCGCCTTCCTCGCGACCCCCGACGGCGCGGCCCTCGGCGCGGGCTTCCTCCAGTGCCCGTCCTGGGCCGACGTCAAGGAGGGCTGGCGTTCCCAACTCCTCGGCTGGGGGCCGGATCCGGAGGCGGGCGCGCTGACCGGAGTCGCCCTGGTGCTGCTGCGGCAGTTCCCCGGCACCCGCAAGTACTTCGCGTACCTTCCCGAGGGGCCCGTCGCCGACTGGAACGACCCCGACGTCGACGGCTGGCTCGACCCCCTCCTCGAACACCTGCGCCGCTCGGGCGCGTTCGCCGTGCGCATCGGCCCGTCGCCCGCCTACCGGCGCTGGGACGCCGCCCGGCTCAAGCCGCTCTCCGGCCCGGGCCGACGCCTGGGCGACGTCCTCGCCAGCGAGGTCGACCCGCTCGGCGCCGCCG
>NZ_JBEPBI010000241.1:0-11489 GCF_040299045.1 Streptomyces sp. NPDC001027 | reverse complement strand
ATGGCGGCCATCCGGGCGACGTTGCGGTTGTCCTCGCCGGCCTGGTTGGCCGCGCCCCAGTAGACGTCGTCGACGCGGGCCGGGTCGAGCGCGGGCACCTCGGCGACGAGGCCGCGGACGACGACGGCGGCGAGGTCGTCGGGCCGGACGGAGGACAGGGCTCCGCGCAGTCTGCCGACGGGGGTGCGGCGGGCGGCCGCGAAGTGGACGGGGCGCACGACGGACTCCTTGGTTAGCACTGCTAGTTTTGGACTATAGACCCCGACGCCCCACCCTGGGAAGATCCCCGGACGCCCTCGTCGACGCAGCTGGAGCAGCGATGACCGCATCCGTCGTCACCGGTACGCACCTTCTCACCGGGACCCGCGGCACGATCGCCGCGCGTGAGTGGTCCCCGCCGGTCCCCCGCAGCCTCGCCCTCGTGGTGCACGGATACGGGGAGCACTCCGGTCGCTACGAGGAACTCGCCGGCGTCCTGACCGGGCACGGCGCGGCCGTCTACGCCCCCGACCACCGCGGGCACGGCAGGTCGGCCGGCGAGCGGGCGGTGATCGAGGACTTCGAGGACGTCGTCACCGACCTGCACGCCGTGGCGGAAGTCGCCCGGGCCGCCCACCCGGGCCTGCCGCCGGCGGTGATCGGGCACTCGATGGGCGGCCTGATCGCGGCCCGGTACGCCCAGCGCCACGGCGACGGTCTCGCCGCGCTGGTGCTCTCCGGCCCGGTGATCGGCGACTGGCGACTGCCGGCCCGGCTGCTGGCCCACGACGAGATCCCCGACGTTCCCGTCAGCCCGGCCGCGCTCTCCCGCGACCCGGCGGTCGGCGCGGCCTACGCGGCGGATCCGCTGGTCTGGCACGGACCGATGAAGCGGCCCACGCTGCAGGCCTTCGTGCGGTCCCTGGCGACCGTCGCCGAGCACGGCGGCGTCGGCGCGCTGCCGCTGCTGTGGCTGCACGGCGAGGACGACCGGCTGGTGCCGCTGCCCGGCAGCCGGACCGGGGTCGAGCGGCTCGGCGGCGGCGCGCACACCGAGCGGATCTACCCGGGCGCCCGGCACGAGGTGTTCCACGAGACGAACAGGGCGGACGTGTTCGCGGACCTGACCGACTTCCTCGACCGGGCCCTCGCCGCCTGATCCCGACGCCGCCCCCGAGGGAACGGCAGATCGGGGGACCGCGGGAATCGAGGGACCGGGGGATCGGGGAAAACTGCTGTTTGCAGCGGTACGCCAGGGGCACCCGCGCCTGCATGGAGTGGTTGCGCGTTGCCGCCTGCGCAGGCGAGGACCCCGAGCTGTTCTTCCCCGTGGGCACGGCCGGACCGGCCCTGCGGGAGGCCGCGGCGGCCAAGCGGGTCTGTGCCCGCTGCCCGGTGTGCGCCGACTGTCTGTCCTACGCCCTCGGCAGCGGACAGACCTCGGGCGTCTGGGGCGGGACGGGCGAACAGGAACGCGCGGCGCTGCTCCGTACCGCACCACACGACGCGACGAGGAGGAGCACCGTATGACTGTCGTGAAGAGCCCCCTGCCCGAGCCCGCCCGCCAGATCACGTTCGAGGCGCTGCAGGGCACCCTCGTGGATCTCCTCGGTCTCTCCCTGATCGGCAAGCAGGCGCACTGGAACATCGTGGGCCCCCGCTTCCGCTCGATCCATCTCCAGCTGGACGAGGTCGTCGCCGCGGCCCGCTCCTACGCCGACACCGTCGCCGAGCGGGCGGCCGCGCTGGGCCTGCCGCCGGACGGCCGCCCGGAGACGATCGCGTCCGCGTTCACCCTGCCCTCCCCGAAGGACGGCTGGCTGCGCGACGAGGACGTCGTCCAGGTGATCGCCGAGTCCCTGGGGGCCGCCATCGCACGGCTGCGCGAACGGATCGCGGCGACCGAGGACGCGGACCCGGTGACCCAGGACCTGCTGATCGGCGTCACCGCCGACCTCGAGAAGCAGCGCTGGATGTTCGAGGCGGAGAACTGGCCGCGCGAGAGCTGACCCGCGCCGCCCCCCGGAGAAAGGCCCCCATGACCGACGCACTCGAACTCGACGCGCTGTGGGAGGAGTTCCACCGCGCGGTGAACATGACCTCGCAGGAACTCGCCGCCTGGCTGCGGGTGCGCGACGCCGGCGAGAGCACGGAACCGCTGCCCGACCGGGCGGGCGACGCCACCGGACAGCAGGTGCTGGAGATCCTGCAGAAGCGGCGCACCGACCTGACCGACGACGACGTCCGCGTGATGTACCGGGTCGTGGACACGGTCGCCGCGCAGGCGGACGAGGAGAACGAGCCCGAGGCGCAGGACACGCGGCGCCGTCACCGCCTGATGACCATCGGGCACGATCCGCTCAGGCCGTAGGACCCGCGCCCGGCCGGCGTCGCGGCGTCAGCGGGCGAGCCGGGACAGCGCCGCCGAGACCAGGGTGCGCACGCCCGGCGCCAGCACCGACAGGTCCGGTGCGAACAGCGGACTGTGGTTGCCCGGCACGCCCGCCGCCTTCTCCCACACCCCCTCCCCCGGCGCCGCGTCCCACACCGGCGCCGGGGTCGACGTCACGTACCAGTAGTCGTACGGCACACCGTCGGGGGCGAGCAGGGAGAAGTCCTCGCTGCCGAGCGCCTGGCCGAAGTCGAACACCGTGTCCTGGCCGAAGAGTTCCCGGTGGACGGCCGCGATCTCGTCGTCCAGGGAAGGGTCGTTGACGGTGGTGGGGCAGCCGGGTCGGACGACGACGTCCGGCGGGCGCGGGCAGCCCGCGGCGGCGCACTCCGCCTCGGCGATCCGCCGGATCGCCGCGAGAAGACGGTCGCGCACCCGGGTGTCCCGGGTGCGGACGTTCACCCCCAGCCGCGCCTCGTCGGGGATGATGTTGGACGTCGTGCCGGCGTGGAAGCGGCCCACGGTGAGCACCGCCGAGTCGTTCGCGGCGATCTCGCGGGCGATCACCGTCTGCAGCCGGGTCACGACGAAGGCGGCGGTCACCACGGGGTCGACCGTCGACTCGGGCCGCGATCCGTGTCCGCCCACCCCGTGCACGACGACGTCCACGTCGTCCGAGGCCGACAGGGTCAGCCCGGGGGTGTGCGGGTAGAAGCCGGCCAGTCCGGGCGCGACATGCTGGCCGAACAGCACGTCGGGGCGCGGGAAGCGGTCGTGGACGCCGTCGGCGACCATCGCCGCCGCACCGCCCCCGACCTCCTCCGCGGGCTGCCCGACCACGACGAGCGTCCCGGACCATGTCTCGCGGGCGGCGGCGAGCGACTCGGCGGCCGCCGCGAGCCAGGTGACGTGCAGGTCGTGGCCGCAGGCGTGCATCACACCGTCGTGGGTGGAGGCGTAGGCGAGGCCCGTCGCCTCCTGTACGGGCAGCGCGTCCATGTCCCCGCGCAGCCACACCACCGGCCCGTCGCCGTTGGCCAGCACCCCGACGACTCCGGTGCGCGCCACGCCCTCCGTCACCCGGTACCCGGCCGCCCGCAGCCGCCCGGCCAGTGCGGCGGCGGTGCGGTGCTCCTGGAAGGACAGCTCGGGGTGGCGGTGCAGATCCTGGTAGAAGTCCTCCAGCCGCCCGGATTCCAGGTTCGGGGTGATCTCCCGGGCCAGGGCGGCGACGACGGCCGGTTCGCTCATTCCGCGCATGCGGCCACGTTACGCGGGACGCCCCGGCCCGGTCGGCCGAACGGCCTTGCCGCGAGCGGGCGCGCACGCGGACCGCCGCCGCACCGCCGTCCCCGCGCCGCCGTGCCCCCGCCCGGGCCGCGACCTGAGGCATGATCGAGCCATGACCGCCCCGAGCCCGCCCGGCCCCGCCGCCCCCATCCGGGTCCTCATCGCCGACGACCAGGACATGGTCCGCACCGGCTTCCGCTTCTTCCTCGACGCGCAGCCGGACATCACGGTGGTCGCGGAGGCCGCCGACGGCGAGGAGGCGGTGGCGCTGGCCCGCAGAGTGCGGCCCGACGTGTGTCTGCTGGACATCCGGATGCCGAAGCTGGACGGTCTCGCGGCCACCCGGCTGCTGGCCGGACCGGACGTCCCGGATCCGCTGCGGGTGGTCGTGGTCACCACCTTCGACCTGGACGAGTACGTGTACGGGGCGCTGCGCGGCGGCGCCTGCGGCTTCCTGCTGAAGGACTCCGGGCCGACGCTCCTCGCGGAGGCCGTCCGGGCGGCCGCCGCGGGCGACTCCCTGGTCTCGCCGTCGGTGACGGTACGCCTGCTCCAGCACCTGACGGGCCCGCAGACCACGCCGGCCGCCGCCCCGGTCGCGCTCGCGGACACGCTCGCCGAACCGCTGACCGAACGCGAGCTGGACGTCGTCCGGCTGGTCGCCCTCGGCCGGACCAACGCCGAGATCGCGGCCGAGCTCTACGTCTCCCTGTCGACCGTGAAGACGCACCTGTCGAGCGTCCAGCTGAAACTGGGCGCCCGCAACCGCGTCGAGATCGCGGCCTGGGCCTGGCAGCACGGGCACGCGCGGCCCAGGGCCTGAGGCCGCCGCGGCTTCACAGGCCCAGCACGCGCGTGACGGTGCGCAGCACCCCGTCGTCGTTGTTGGACGGCGCGAGGTGGCGGGCCCTGCGCACGACCTCGGGGTGGGCGTTGGCCATGGCGAAGGACCAGTCGGCGGCGTCCAGCATCTGCAGGTCGTTGAGGTAGTCGCCGAACACCATGGTCTGCGCGGGCGTGACGCCGAGCTCGTGCTGGAGGCGGCGCAGCGCGGCGCCCTTGTGGGCGGTGCGGTTCAGGACGTCGACCCAGTGCTCGCCCGAGACCACGACCTGGTGGGTCCGCGCGAAGGGCGCGAGCGCCGGGGCGGTGCTCGCCTCGGCCGACCCGAAGTCGTACAGGGCGACCTTGAGGACGTCGTCGTCGACGGCGGTGACGTCCTCGACGACCTCGTTGCGCAGGTAGTACCTGGCCGTCTCGGCCAGGAACGCCTCGTCGGTCCGCTCGACGTACGCCGACCGCTTGCCGCAGACCACGGCGCCGACGTCGACGCCGTCGGCCGCGAGCTTGCGCACGGCCTCCATGACCCGCACGACGACGGCGGGGTCCAGCGGATCCGAGCTCAGCTCCCGCCCGTCGCGCACGACGTACGCGCCGTTCTCCGCGATGAACGCCATCCCCTCGGCCGCGCCGGCGACCTCGGCGAAGTCCGCTGCCAGCGTGGCGTACTGACGTCCGCTCGCCGGGGCGAAGTGCACTCCGCGCTCGCGCAGCAGCGCCAGCACACGCCACAGGTCCGCGGGCGCCTTCTTCTCGTCGTCGAGGAGCGTGCCGTCCATGTCGGTGACGATCAGCCGGATGTCCGCGGGAGCCGTCGGCGGCTCGGCGGCCGCCTGTTCGGGGGCGTGCGAGTACGGCATGTGCTGCTTCCTGTAGGTGGACGACCGGATTTTCACCCTACCGGGGACAGCGGTGATCATCCGGCGGCACAATGGCGGCGAAGGCCCGGGGCACGGCAGGGCGCGGGCAGGACGCGGGAAGGGGCGGTCACGTGAGCGGGCCGGGACGGCTGGACACCAGCGTGGCGCACAACGCGCGGGTGTGGAACTACTGGATCGGCGGCAAGGACAACTACGAGGTCGACCGCGGCGTCGGCGAGCACGTCGCCGGGATGTTCCCGCTGATCCGGGAGATCGCCCGCGCGGACCGCTGGTTCCTCGGACAGGCGGTGCGGTTCCTCGCCGAGGAGCGCGGCGTGCGGCAGTTCCTCGACATCGGCACCGGGCTGCCGACGGCGGACAACACGCACGAGATCGCCCAGCGCGTCGCACCGGAGTCGCGGATCGTCTACGTCGACAACGACCCCATCGTGCTGGCGCACGCCCGCACCCTGCTGACCGGCACCGCGCAGGGCCGCACCGACTACATCGACGCGGACGTGCACGACCCGGCCGCCATCCTCGAACGCGCGGGCCGCTCCCTGGACTTCACCCGCCCGGTCGCGGTGATGATGCTGGGCATCCTGAACTTCGTCCTGGACGTCGAGGCGGCCCGGGACATCGTCCGGCGGGTCATGGCCGACGTCCCGTCCGGCAGCTTCCTGGTCCTCACGCACCCCACCCACGACAGCGAGGTGGGCGGCGAGGGCCAGATCCCGGCGATGAAGTTCTGGAACGAGAACGCCAAACCGCCGATCACCGCCCGCAGCGGGGAGGAGATCGCCGCGTTCTTCGACGGTCTGGAGCTGCTGGAGCCGGGCCTGGTGTCGTGCTCGCGCTGGCGCGGCACGGCCGACTCCCTCGCGGTGGTGCCGCAGTACGGCGCGGTCGCCGTGAAACCCTGACGGGCGTACGGGCACGCGCGCCGCAGCGCCGATCGTGGAGGACGTATGACCACCCTTGCCGATCCCGTCCCCGGCGGGCGTCCAGGAGACGTCGAGCGGGCGACCTCGCTCAGCGGGGAGCTGGCCGCGGCGGGCGTGCACGGCGTCGTCCTGGCCTACGTCGACACCGCGGGGATCGGCCGGGTGAAGGCGGTCCCCGCGGGCAGGCTGGCCTCGTCGGCGGCCTGGGGCGTCGGGATGTCGCCGGTGTTCGACACGTTCCTGGCGAACGACTCCATCGTCACGACCGATGCGCTGGGCTCGCCCGACGGCGATCTGCGCCTGTACCCGGACCTCGACCGGCTGGTCGTTCTGGCGGGCCAGCCCGGCTGGGCGTGGGCGCCCGTCGACCGCGTCACCCAGGACGGGGAGCGTCATCCGGGCTGCTCCCGCACGTTCCTGCGGCACGTCGTGGCGGACGCGGCCCGGGCGCACGGTCTCGCCTTCCGGGCGGCCGTCGAGATCGAGTTCGCGGTCGGCCTGGACTCCGCGCCCGCCGGCGAGTTCGTCCCGGCCGCCGCCGGACCGGCGTACGGCGCGACGCGGCAGGTCGAGCTGAGCGAGTACACGGCCGATCTGCTGGCCGCGTGCGCGGCGCAGGGCGTCGACGTCGAGCAGATCCATCCCGAGTACGCGCCCGGCCAGTTCGAGATCTCCGTGGGCGCCCTCGACCCGGTGGGGGCGGCCGACCGCAGCGTCCTCGTCCGCCAGACCGTGCGGGCGGTGGCCCGCCGTCACGGGCTGCGGGTCTCCTTCTCCCCCGCGGTCGTCGCGCAGGGCGTCGGCAACGGCGGCCACGTCCATCTCTCCGCGTGGCGGGACGGCGTGAACCTGCACGCGGGCGGCGAACGGCGGCACGGCATGACGGCCGACGCGGAGGCGTTCGCCGCCGGCGTCCTCACCCGTCTCCCGGCGCTGACCGCGGTCACCGCGCCCAGCCCGGCCAGCGCCCTGCGCCTGCGGCCCTCGCAGTGGGCGGGGGTGTACACCGCATGGGGTCTGGAGACCCGCGAGTGCGCGGTGCGCCTGGTGCGGGGCACCGCGGGCCGGCGCGCGGAGCAGGCGAACCTGGAGGTCAAGCCGGTCGACCTGGCCGCCAACCCGTATCTGGCCCTCGGCTGCCTCATCGCGGCCGGGCTGGACGGGGTGGCCGCGGGCGCGGTGCTGCCCGAGGAGAGCACCGGGGACCCGGTGCGGCTCGACGCCGGGGAGGCCGCTGCCCGGGGCGTGCGCCGACTGCCGTCCTCGCTGGCCGGGGCCGTCGCCGCGTTCCGCGCCGACGACGTGCTGCGCGCCGCCCTCGGCCCGGTCCTCGCCGACGCGGTGACCGCGGTGCGGCAGGGCGAGATCGACGCCGTCGCCGGGCTCGACGACGACCAGGTGGCCGCCGCGTACCGCTGGGTCTACTGAGATGGCAGGCCGGGCGGTCCACGAGGCGCTGGCGGAGCTGCGGCTGGTCGACCACCACTGCCACGGCGTGGTCACCGACCCGCTGGACCGGCCGGGCTTCGAGGCGCTGCTGACCGAGGGGGACGTCTGGCCGGGGTTCTCCACGTTCGACACGCCCGTCGGGACGGCGGTGCGCCGCCATTGCGCGCCCCTGCTCGACCTCGACCCGCACGCCCCCGCCGACGCCTATCTGGCCCGGCGAGCAGCGCTGGGACCGCGGGAGGTGAACCGGCGGTTCCTGCGGGCCGCCCGCACCGCGGTGTTCTGCGTCGACACCGGGTTCGCCCCGCAGCGCGTCACGACGCCCGCCGAGCTCGCCGCGGCCGCACAGCCCGCGGTCGCGTACGAGATCGTGCGGCTGGAGGCGGTCGCCGAGGCCGTCGCCGCGCGGGGCGTCGACCCCGACGGGTACGCCGACGCGTTCCGGGCGGCCGCGCTGGACGCGGTCCGGCGGCCCGGCGTGATCGGGGTCAAGTCGGTGGCCGCCTACCGGACCGGCTTCGACCTCGACCCGGCCAGACCCTCGGACGCCGACGTCACCGGGGCCGCCCGTCGCTGGCTTGCGGACGGCGGACGGCTCGCGGACCCGGTGCTGATGCGGCACCTGCTGTGGACGGCGGTCGATCTGGGGCTGCCCCTGCAACTGCACACCGGCTTCGGGGACGACGACATCCGGCTGCACCGGGTGGATCCGACGCATCTCACGGACTGGCTGCACCTCATGGCGGGCACGATCCCTGTGCTGCTCCTGCACTGCTGACCCTATCAGCGGCAAGCCGCCTACCTGGCCGCGGTGTTCGAGCAGGTGTACCTGGACGTGGGGCTCACGCTGCATCATGTGGGTCCCGTGCGAGCGCGGGCGGTCCTGGAGGAGGCGCTGGAGATCACACCGTTCCGCAAACTGCTGTACAGCTCGGACGCCTATGGTGTGTCGGAGTTCTACTGGCTGGGCGCGCTGGCCTTCCGCCGGGGTCTCGGAGAGCTGCTCCAGGACCGGGTGGACGCGGGCGAGCTGAGCCTGCCCGACGCGCTGCGGCTGGCGCGCCGGGCCGGAGCCGACAACGCCCGCCGGGTCTACCGGCTTCCCGACGGACACTGAAAGTATGATCGAACAATGTCTGACTTGACCGAGACCACGCCGGGTTGGCTGAGCTCCGACGAGCTCGAGATGGCACGCGCCCGTATGCCGATCCTGTACGTCGAGGCCGTGCCCGTGCGCGTCGACGACAGCGGCGAAGTCACCAGCGTCGGCCTGCTGCTGCGGATAGGGCCGGACGGCAACGTCAACCGGACCCTGGTGTCCGGCCGCGTCCTGCACCACGAGCGCGTCCGGGACGCCCTGCTGCGCCACCTCGAGAAGGACCTCGGCCCGGTGGCGCTGCCCCGGGTGCCGACCTCGCTGCAGCCGTTCACGGTGGCCGAGTACTTCCCGACGCAGGGCATCACCCCGTACCACGACCCGCGTCAGCACGCCGTGTCGCTGGCCTACATCGTGCCGGTGACGGGCGACTGCCGGCCCCGGCAGGACGCGCTGGACCTGGTGTGGTTCAGCCCTCAGGAGGCCGCCTCTCTGGCGGTGCAGAGCGAGATGCCCGGCGGACACGGATTCCTGCTCCGGCAGGCGCTGGCCCACGTCGGCCTCTCGGCCTCCTGACCGGGGTGCCGCCGGCCCGGCACGCGCTGGTCGGAGCCGCCGGGAGCCGTCCCTGCACGCTCGTGGTGTGCAGGGGCTGCTGTTGCGGCGACGGCGCCAAGCATCCCGGCTTCGACCACGCGTGGCAGCTGGCGCGGCTGCGGGCGGCCGCGGGCGCGTCGGGCGGCGGCTTCGCCGTCCGCACGACGGACTGCCTCGGCCCCTGCGACCAGGCGAACGTGATCGTCGTCCAGCCCTCGGCCGTCGGCCGTCGGGCCGGCGGCCGGGCCGCCTGGGTGGGTTTCGCCATGGACGACGACTGCACGGAGGAGATCCTGGCGTGGGCGGCGGCGGGCGGACCGGGCCTGGCAGACCCTCCGGCCACGCTGGAGCTCCAGTTCATCGACCCGCCCAGAGGCGCCCGGACACGCGGCCGCCGTCAGGGCGCGGCCCGCAGGTAGCGCCGCGCGGCGGGGCGACCGCGCGGGTGTGCGGGGACTCACAGCCGCCGCCCGGCCGGGGGCGCCGCAGCTCACTGGACGGGGACCGGGGTGACGAGGACGGGGACGGGGACGAGCGGGCCCGACGACGGCGCGCCGGTCCTCGACCTCAGTCCTCGTGTCCGGTGTTCTCGCTCGGCAGGAATCTCTGGCGTGCCCACAGGCTCAGCAGCGCCGTCGCCCCGGCCAGCAGCGGCACCGGGTCCCGCACGGAGGGACCCAGCGCGAATCCCAGCGCCGTGGCCGTGCAGACCGTCAGGGGGATGAACCCCGCCGCACCCTCCATCCCGCGCCGCAGCGCGGGCCGGGCGGTGCCCAGCGCGCTCGCCCCGCCGGGCACCCAGGGGCCGACGGCGACCACCAGCAGTCCCGCGGTGACGCAGACGTCGACCAGCTGACAGGACATCACCTCGGGGCCGTGCGGGCCGACCGTCCACAGTCGCAGGGTGTCGCCGATGAGCATCAGGCACAGCCCGGCGATCCCGACCCACAAGGTGGCTCTCCGGTCGCTCCGCACCAGCCGGCGCAGGGCGAACAGAAACCCGAGGAACACGATTTCGGCGGCCCACAGGACACCGACCATCCCCGTCCCCAGCCGCCTGCCGTCACCGGCGCTCCGCAGCAGCACCCATACGGTCATGAAGACGGCCCCCGCCGTGACGACCCCGTCGAGCACGCGCCGCAGCACCACACGCCCACCGGCGCCGGCATCGGCCGCGACCACCAGCCCGGCCATGCCCAGACCGACCGTCAGCGTCACCGCGGTGACCGTCACCGCACCCGGCAGCGTCCGCACGTCCCATCCGGAGGCCGCGGGCTGTGCCGACAGCACGGTGACCACACCCCGGTACACGCCCCCGGCGAGCGCGGAGCCCCCCAACAGCAGCACGCGCGTGCGCACCCGCCCGCCCGCTCCCCTCGCGCGGAGCATCAGGGAGGCCGCCAGCGTCCAGCTGCCGGCGGACGGCCCGAAAGCCATGATCCGCGCCGCCCCGCCGCCGGCCGCCCGGGTCTCGGCGAACGTCAGCACCGCGCCTGCCAGGCACGCCACGCCGACCGCCGCCCAGCTCCGCGTCCAGGTCCGTCGGCAGCGGCCCGCCCGCAGGCTGAGCCCCTCCGGCGACTTTCCCAACCCCGACATCAGGTGCGCCTTTCCACCGGTCCCCCGTCCGGGGACCTCTCCCGCGGTCCCCGGATCCACTCAGAAACCGTAGAGACTCCTCACCGTCCCCGACCGAAACCACCGTTCCGTTCACCCGTACCGCGTACGCAAGAGAAGCGAGTGACGCGCTGCCGTCCATGTTCCGATTCCCGGTCTGCACCGGCATCCGGCAGACCGCCTGACCGTGCCGACAGAGGGGCCGCTGACGCAGGGGCGGCGGGCCGGGGGCGCTGCGGGCCGGGAAATGAACGAGAGCCCTGCTTCACCGAAGTGAAGCAGGGCTCCGATCTACGACTGTGAGAAGAACTCCAGTCGGGACGACAGGATTTGAACCTGCGACCCCTTGACCCCCAGTCAAGTGCGCTACCAAGCTGCGCCACGTCCCGTTGCCCGCCTGACCTGGGGTTTCCCCTGGCCGAACG
>NZ_JBEPBI010000240.1:0-11534 GCF_040299045.1 Streptomyces sp. NPDC001027 | reverse complement strand
GGAGGGCCCACAGCCTGCGCTGTGGGCCCTCCGGCGTGTGCGGGCCGACTCGGGGCGGCCGGAACCATCCGATTCCGGCCACCCCGGCGGCACGTTTCTGCAGAGCTCTGCGGGCCCGCTGGGGCCTCAGCCCTCCTCGTGGGCGACCGCGCGCCGGGCGTCCGCGTCCAGCACGCCCCAGTTGATCAGCTGCTCGGTGAGGACCGAGGGCGACTGGTCGTAGATGACGGCGAGGGTGCGCAGGTCGTCCTGGCGGATCGACAGCACCTTGCCGTTGTAGTCACCGCGCTGGGACTGGATCGTGGCCGCGTAGCGCTGCAGCGGGCCGGCCTTCTCGACCGGCACGTGGGCCAGCCGCTCCAGGTCGAGGACCAGCTTCGGCGGGGGCTCGGCCGCCCCGCCGGGGGTGGTGCCCGGCAGCAGTTCCTGCACGGGAACGCCGTAGAAATCCGCCAGCTCGGCAAGGCGCTGCACGGTCACGGCGCGGTCGCCGCGCTCGTACGATCCGACCACGACCGCCTTCCAGCGTCCCTGGGACTTCTCCTCGACACCGTGGAGGGAAAGGCCCTGCTGGGTGCGGATGGCCCGGAGCTTGGCCCCGAGCTGCTTGGCGTATTCGCTGGACATATAGCTCCCGGCAATGGGTCGACGCGGCACGAACCGCGTGCTGGTAACTCACTGTGAGGTTACGCAGCGTGATTCTTCTGCGTCAAGCCGAATGGTCCACACCGACTCTTCCGTGGTATCGATGGCCGATTAGGCCAGGGGGGTGATCGGGGGCGCACCTCGGGCCTGGTAGCGTGGATGGCGCAAATCCGACGTCCTTTAAGGTCCGTCCCGTGAGGCGGAGAAGGAGGTCCGTTTCGTATGGACAAGCAGGACACCCAGCAGGATCCGCGGCAAGCCGATGCCCGGCCCGTCCTCGAGGCCCCCGACATCGCTCGCGTGCTCACCCGCATCGCCCACGAGATCGTCGAACGCGCCAAGGGCGCCGACGACGTGGTGCTGCTCGGCATTCCGACCCGCGGCGTCTTCCTCGCCCGGCGGCTCGCCGACAAGCTCGAGCAGATCACCGACCGCACGGTTCCGGTCGGCTCCCTCGACATCACCATGTACCGCGACGACCTGCGCATGCACCCGCCGCGTGCGCTGGCCCGCACCGAGATCCCCGGTGACGGCCTGGACGGCAGGCTGGTCGTCCTCGTCGACGACGTGCTCTTCTCCGGTCGCACCATCCGCGCCGCCCTCGACGCGCTGAACGACCTCGGGCGCCCGCGCGCGGTCCAGCTCGCGGTCCTCGTCGACCGCGGCCACCGGGAACTGCCCATCCGCGCCGACTACGTCGGCAAGAACCTCCCCACGTCGTTGCGGGAGACGGTCAAGGTCCAGCTCGCCGAGGAGGACGGTCGCGACACCGTGCTGCTCGGCGTGAAGCAGACCGCCCAGCAGTAGCACGCGCGCGTGCGGCCCCGTCGCCGCGCGTCGCGCCGTCGTGCCCCTGCACGCCCGTGATCTCCCCATGTCTGAACTGCCTTACGGAGCCTGACAGATGCAGCGTCATCTCATCTCGGCCGCCGACCTCACCCGCGACGACGCCGTCCTGATCCTCGACACCGCCGAGGAGATGGCCCGGGTCGCCGACCGGCCCATCAAGAAACTGCCGACCCTGCGCGGCCGCACCATCGTCAACCTCTTCTTCGAGGACTCCACGCGCACGCGCATCTCCTTCGAAGCCGCCGAGAAGCGCCTCTCCGCGGACGTCATCAACTTCTCCGCCAAGGGGTCGAGCGTCTCCAAGGGCGAGTCCCTCAAGGACACCGCGCAGACGCTGGAGGCCATGGGCGTCGACGCGGTCGTCATCCGGCACGGCGCCTCCGGGGCGCCCTACTGGCTGGCCACGTCCGGCTGGATCGACGCGGTCGTCGTCAACGCGGGCGACGGCACCCACCAGCACCCCACCCAGGCCCTCCTGGACGCCTTCACCATGCGCCGTCGGCTGGTCGGCCGGGACGCCGGGATCGGCCGGGACCTCTCCGGCAAGCGCATCACGCTCGTCGGCGACGTGCTGCACAGCCGGGTCGCCCGCTCCAACGTCGACCTGTTGCACACGCTCGGGGCCGAGGTCACCCTCGTCGCCCCGCCCACCCTGGTGCCGGTCGGCATCGAGAGCTGGCCCTGCGAGGTCTCGTACGACCTCGACAGCACGCTGCCCAAGTCCGACGCCGTGATGATGCTGCGCGTGCAGCGCGAGCGGATGAACGCCGCGTTCTTCCCCACCGAGCGCGAGTACTCGCGGCGCTACGGCCTCGACGGCGACCGGATGGCGCGGATGCCCGAGCACGCGATCGTCATGCACCCCGGCCCGATGGTCCGCGGCATGGAGATCACCGCCGAGGTCGCCGACTCCGAGCGCTGCACCGTCGTCGAACAGGTCGCCAACGGCGTGTCCATCCGGATGGCCGTCCTCTACCTGCTCCTGGGCGGCAACGAACCCGCCGTCAGCCACGCCCGCACCACCGAGGAGAAGTAAGTCATGAGCAAGATCCTGATCCGTGGTGCGAAGGTGCTCGGCGGCGAGCCGCAGGACGTCCTGATCGACGGTTCCACGATCGCCGAGGTGGGCACGGGCCTGAGCGCCGAGGGCGCCGACGTCGTCGAGGCCGCCGGCAAGGTGCTGCTGCCGGGCCTGGTCGACCTGCACACCCATCTGCGCGAGCCGGGCCGCGAGGACTCCGAGACGGTGCTGACCGGCACCCGCGCGGCCGCTTCCGGCGGCTACACGGCCGTCTTCGCCATGGCCAACACCTTCCCGGTCGCCGACACCGCCGGCGTGGTCGAGCAGGTCTACCGGCTCGGGCAGGAGCACGGCTACTGCGACGTGCAGCCCATCGGCGCCGTCACCGTCGGCCTGGAGGGCAGGAAGCTCGCCGAGCTGGGCGCCATGCACGAGTCGGCCGCCGGCGTCACCGTCTTCTCCGACGACGGCAAGTGCGTCGACGACGCCGTGATCATGCGCCGGGCGCTCGAGTACGTGAAGGCCTTCGGCGGGGTCGTGGCCCAGCACGCGCAGGAGCCGCGGCTGACCGAGGGCGCCCAGATGAACGAGGGCGTCGTCTCCGCCGAGCTGGGGCTGGGCGGCTGGCCCGCGGTCGCGGAGGAGTCGATCATCGCCCGGGACGTCCTGCTCGCCGAGCACGTCGGCTCCCGCGTCCACATCTGCCACCTCTCCACCGCCGGCTCGGTCGAGATCGTCCGCTGGGCCAAGTCCCGCGGCATCGACGTCACCGCCGAGGTCACCCCGCACCACCTCCTCCTCACGGACGAGCTGGTGCGCTCCTACAACCCGGTCTACAAGGTGAACCCGCCGCTGCGCACCGAGAAGGACGTGCTGGCCCTGCGGGAGGCGCTCGCCGACGGCACGATCGACATCGTCGCCACCGACCACGCCCCGCACCCGCACGAGGACAAGGACTGCGAGTGGGCGGCGGCCGCCATGGGCATGGTCGGCCTGGAGACCGCGTTGTCGGTGGTCCAGGAGACGATGGTGGAGACGGGCCTGCTGGACTGGGCCGGGGTCGCGAGCCGGATGTCCTACCGGCCCGCCGCCATCGGGCGGGCCAAGGGCCACGGCCGCCCCGTCTCGGCAGGTGAGCCCGCCAACCTCACGCTCGTCGACACGGAATACCGTGGGTCCGTGGACCCCGCGGGCTTCGCCTCGCGCAGCCGGAACACCCCGTACGAGGGTCGTGAGCTGCCGGGCCGTGTCACGCACACGTGGCTCCGGGGCAAGGCCACGCTCGTCGACGGGAAGCTCACGTGACATCTGCACTACTGCTCGCGGCCGAGAAGGAATCGGCCCAAGTGACCGACTGGGCCGCCCGGGCCGGCTGGGTCGTCGGCCTCGCACTGTTCGTCGCGCTCGTGTACTGGCTGATGCGCGAGGGCTGGAAGTGGCGCGGCACGCTCCAGAGCGACCTGCCCGAGCTGCCTGGCGCGCCGGACGAGCCGGGTCCGGCGAGACTGAGCATGAGCGGCCGCTACCACGGCTCCACCACCGCCGGGCAGTGGCTCGACCGCATCGTGGCGCACGGCCTCGGCGCCCGCAGCCGGGTCGAGCTCACCCTGACGGACGCGGGAGTCGACGTCGTACGACCGGGCGCGAACGACTTCTTCATCCCGGCCGACGCGCTGCGCGAGGCCCTGCTCGGCAAGGGCATCGCCGGCAAGGTCCTCACCGAGGGCGGACTGCTCGTGGTGACGTGGGCGCACGGCGACAGGCTGATCGACTCCGGCTTCCGCTCGGACCACGCGGCCGAGCACGCGGCCTGGGTCGACGCCATCAACTCCATGATCAAGAACGACACGACGGAAGGCGCACGATGACGACCTCCACCAGGGGAGCCGCCAGGACTCCCGCCGTACTCGTCCTGGAGGACGGCCGCATCTTCCGCGGGCGTGCCTACGGGGCCGTGGGGGAGACCTTCGGCGAAGCGGTGTTCTCCACCGGCATGACCGGCTACCAGGAGACCCTGACCGACCCGTCGTACGACCGCCAGATCGTCGTCGCGACCGCCCCCCAGATCGGCAACACCGGCTGGAACGACGAGGACGACGAGTCCGCCCGCATCTGGGTCTCCGGCTATGTCGTGCGCGACCCCGCGCGCGTGCCCTCCAACTGGCGCGCCAGGCGCTCCCTGGACGACGAGCTGGTCGCCCAGGGGATCGTCGGGATCTGCGGCATCGACACCCGCGCCCTCACGCGCCATCTGCGCGAGGGCGGCTCGATGCGGGCCGGCGTCTTCTCCGGCGAGGCGATCGCCCCGGACGCCGAGCTCCTCGCGCGCGTGCAGGCCCAGCCGCACATGAAGGGCGCGAGCCTGTACGAGGAGGTCGCCACCAAGGAGGCCTACGTGGTGCCGGCGGTCGGCGAGAAGCGGTTCACCGTGGCCGCCATCGACCTCGGCATCAAGGGCATGACCCCGCACCGCATGGCCGAACGCGGCATCGAGGTGCACGTGCTGCCCGCGACGGCCTCGGCCGACGAGGTGTACGCCGTGAACCCCGACGGCGTGTTCTTCTCCAACGGCCCCGGCGACCCGGCCACCGCCGACGGCCCCGTCGCGCTGATGACCGAGGTCCTCGAGCGCAGGACGCCGCTGTTCGGCATCTGCTTCGGCAACCAGATCCTCGGCCGGGCCCTCGGCTTCGGCACCTACAAGCTGAAGTACGGCCACCGCGGCATCAACCAGCCGGTCCAGGACCGCACGACCGGCAAGGTCGAGGTCACCGCGCACAACCACGGCTTCGCCGTGGACGCGCCGCTCGACGAGGTCAGCGAGACGAAGTTCGGCCGCGCCGAGGTCTCGCACGTGTGCCTCAACGACGACGTCGTGGAGGGGCTGCAGCTGCTCGACCAGCCGGCCTTCTCCGTCCAGTACCACCCCGAAGCGGCAGCGGGCCCGCACGACGCCGCCTACCTGTTCGACCGCTTCGTATCCCTGATGGAGGGCCAGCGTGCCTAAGCGCACCGATATCCAGTCCGTCCTGGTCATCGGCTCCGGCCCGATCGTCATCGGCCAGGCCGCCGAGTTCGACTACTCCGGCACCCAGGCGTGCCGCATCCTGCGCGCCGAGGGCCTCAGGGTGATCCTGGTCAACTCCAACCCGGCGACGATCATGACCGACCCGGAGATCGCCGACGCCACCTACGTCGAGCCGATCACCCCCGAGTACGTCGAGAAGATCATCGCCAAGGAGCGCCCCGACGTCCTGCTGCCGACGCTCGGCGGCCAGACGGCCCTGAACACCGCGATCTCCATGCACGAGCAGGGCGTGCTGGAGAAGTACGGCGTCGAGCTGATCGGCGCCAACGTCGAGGCGATCAACAAGGGCGAGGACCGCGACCTCTTCAAGGGCGTCGTCGAGGCCGTCCGCGAGAAGATCGGGCACGGCGAGTCCGCCCGGTCCGTGATCTGCCACTCCATGGACGACGTGATCGCGGGCGTGGACACGCTCGGCGGCTACCCCGTCGTCGTCCGCCCCTCCTTCACCATGGGCGGCGCCGGCTCCGGCTTCGCCCACGACGAGGAGGAGCTGCGCCGCATCGCCGGCCAGGGCCTGACGCTCTCCCCGACCACCGAGGTGCTCCTGGAGGAGTCCATCCTCGGCTGGAAGGAGTACGAGCTGGAGCTGATGCGCGACAAGAACGACAACGTCGTGGTCGTCTGCTCCATCGAGAACTTCGACCCCATGGGCGTCCACACCGGTGACTCGATCACCGTCGCGCCCGCCATGACGCTGACCGACCGCGAGTACCAGCGCCTGCGCGACATCGGCATCGCGATCATCCGCGAGGTCGGCGTCGACACCGGCGGCTGCAACATCCAGTTCGCGGTCAACCCCGTCGACGGCCGCGTCATCGTCATCGAGATGAATCCGCGCGTGTCGCGCTCGTCGGCCCTCGCATCCAAGGCGACCGGGTTCCCGATCGCCAAGATCGCGGCCAAGCTCGCCGTCGGCTACACCCTCGACGAGATCCCCAACGACATCACGCAGGAGACCCCGGCCTCCTTCGAGCCGACGCTCGACTACGTGGTCGTCAAGGCCCCGCGGTTCGCCTTCGAGAAGTTCCCGTCCGCCGACTCCACCCTCACGACCACCATGAAGTCGGTCGGCGAGGCCATGGCCATCGGCCGCAACTTCACCGAGGCCTTCCAGAAGGCGCTGCGCTCGCTGGAGAAGAAGGGCAGCCAGTTCACGTTCATCGGCGAGCCCGGCGACAAGGACGAGCTGCTGCGGGACGCCGTGCGGCCCACCGACGGCCGGATCAACACCGTCATGCAGGCCATCCGCGCGGGCGCGACGCCCGAGGAGGTCTTCGAGTTCACGAAGATCGACCCCTGGTTCGTCGACCAGCTCTTCCTCATCAAGGAGACCGCCGACGAGCTGGCCGCGGCCGACCGCCTGGACGCCGGTCTGCTCGCCGAGGCCAAGCGGCACGGCTTCTCCGACCAGCAGATCGCCGAGATCCGCGGACTGCGCGAGGACGTCGTCCGCGAGGTCCGGCACGCCCTGGGCGTCCGGCCGGTCTACAAGACGGTCGACACCTGCGCCGCCGAGTTCGCAGCGAAGACGCCGTACTTCTACTCCTCCTACGACGAGGAGACCGAGGTCGCGCGCCGCGAGAAGCCCGCGGTGATCATCCTGGGCTCCGGCCCGAACCGCATCGGCCAGGGCATCGAGTTCGACTACTCCTGCGTCCACGCCTCCTTCGCGCTGTCCGACGCCGGGTACGAGACCGTGATGGTCAACTGCAACCCGGAGACGGTCTCCACCGACTACGACACCTCCGACCGCCTGTACTTCGAGCCGCTGACGCTCGAGGACGTGCTGGAGATCGTCCACGCGGAGGCGCAGGCCGGTCCGATCGCCGGCGTCGTCGTGCAGCTCGGCGGACAGACCCCGCTGGGGCTGGCGCAGGCCCTCAAGGACAACGGCGTGCCGATCGTCGGCACCTCCCCCGAGGCCATCCACGCGGCCGAGGACCGGGGCGCCTTCGGACGCGTGCTCGCCGAGGCCGGCCTGCCGGCCCCCAAGCACGGCACGGCCACCACCTTCGCCGAGGCCAAGGCCATCGCCGACGAGATCGGTTACCCGGTCCTCGTCCGGCCCTCGTACGTGCTCGGCGGCCGCGGCATGGAGATCGTCTACGACGAGACCCGGCTGTCCTCCTACATCGCCGAGTCGACCGAGATCAGCCCCACCCGGCCGGTCCTCGTCGACCGCTTCCTCGACGACGCCATCGAGATCGACGTCGACGCGCTGTACGACGGCGACGAGCTGTACCTCGGCGGCGTGATGGAGCACATCGAGGAGGCCGGCATCCACTCCGGCGACTCGGCGTGCGCCCTGCCCCCGATCACCCTGGGCGGCTTCGACATCAAGCGTCTGCGGGCCTCCACCGAGGCGATCGCCAAGGGCGTCGGGGTGCGCGGCCTGATCAACATCCAGTTCGCGATGGCCGGCGACATCCTCTACGTCCTCGAGGCGAACCCGCGCGCGTCCCGTACGGTCCCCTTCACCTCGAAGGCGACCGCGGTGCCGCTGGCGAAGGCGGCCGCCCGCATCTCGCTCGGCGCGACCATCGCCGAGCTGCGCGCCGAAGGGCTGCTCCCGGCGACCGGCGACGGCGGCGAGCTGCCGCTGGACGCGCCGATCTCCGTCAAGGAGGCCGTGATGCCGTGGACCCGTTTCCGGGACACCTCCGGCCGCGGCGTCGACACCGTCCTCGGCCCGGAGATGCGTTCCACCGGCGAGGTCATGGGCATCGACTCCGTCTTCGGCACGGCGTACGCCAAGTCGCAGGCGGCCGCGTACGGCCCGCTGCCCACCAAGGGCCGCGCGTTCATCTCGGTCGCCAACCGGGACAAGCGCTCGATGATCTTCCCCGCGCGCGAGCTGGTCGCCCACGGCTTCGAACTGCTCGCCACCTCCGGCACGGCCGAGGTCCTCAAGCGCAACGGCATCAACGCCACCGTGGTGCGCAAGCAGTCCGAGGGCGCCGGCCCGAACGGCGAGAAGACGATCGTCCAGCACATCCACGACGGTGACGTCGACCTCATCGTGAACACCCCGTACGGCACCGGCGGCCGGCTCGACGGTTACGAGATCCGTACGGCGGCCGTGGCGCGGTCGGTGCCGTGCCTGACGACGGTGCAGGCGCTCGCCGCCGCCGTCCAGGGCATCGACGCCCTCAACCGAGGGGACGTGGGCGTCCGCTCGCTCCAGGAACACGCCGAACACCTGACCGCGGCTCGCGACTAGCAGCTGAAGAGGGGGACACCGGAAACGGTGTCCCCCTCTTCGTGAGGGAACCATGTACAAGATCTTCTTCAAGCTCCTCTTCCAGCGGATGGACCCCGAGCAGGCCCACTGCCTGGCCTTCCGCTGGATCCGCCTCGCTGTGCGCGTCCCCGTGCTGCGCACCTTCGTGGCCGCCGCCCTCGCCCCCCGCTACAAGGAGCTGCGCACGGAGGCCTTCGGGCTGCGCATGCACGGCCCGTTCGGGCTCGCGGCCGGCTTCGACAAGAACGCCGTCGCGATCGACGGCATGGCGATGCTCGGCTTCGACCACGTCGAGATCGGCACGGTCACCGGCGAGCCGCAGCCCGGGAACCCCAAAAAGCGGTTGTTCCGACTGGTCGGGGACCGGGCGCTGATCAACCGCATGGGCTTCAACAACGACGGCTCGCTGGCCGTCGCCGCCCGTCTCGCCTCCCGGACGCCCGTCTTCAAGCCCGTCGTCGGCGTCAACATCGGCAAGACCAAGGTCGTACCGGAGGAGGAGGCCGTCGGCGACTACGTGAAGTCGGCCGAGCGGCTCGCGCCGTACGCCGACTACCTGGTCGTCAACGTGTCCTCGCCGAACACGCCGGGGCTGCGGAACCTTCAGGCCGCCGAGTCGCTGCGGCCGCTGCTGAGCGCCGTGCGCGAGGCCGCCGACCGCGCTGTCGGCTCGCGCCGCGTCCCGCTGCTGGTGAAGATCGCCCCCGACCTCGCCGACGAGGACGTCGACGCGGTCGCCGACCTCGCCGTGGAGCTCGGTCTGGACGGGATCATCGCCACGAACACCACCATCGCCCGCGAGGGCCTCGGCCTGACGTCCGAGCCCTCCCTGGTGAAGGAGACCGGCGGGCTGTCCGGAGCGCCCGTCAAGGCCCGCTCCCTCGAGGTGCTGCGTCGTCTCTACGCGCGCGTGGGCGGCCGCGTGACCCTGGTCGGCGTCGGCGGCGTCGAGAACGCGGAGGACGCCTGGCAGCGCATCCTGGCCGGCGCGACCCTGGTGCAGGGGTACAGCGCCTTCGTCTACGAGGGGCCCTTCTGGGGCCGCGCCATCCACAAGGGCCTCGCCGCCCGCCTGCGGACGAGCCCCTACGCCACTCTCGCCGACGCGGTCGGCGCCGACGTGAGGAAGACGGCATGACGAGCGAACCCTTCGGCGCGCGGCTGCGGCGGGCCATGGACGAACGCGGTCCGCTGTGCGTAGGCATCGACCCGCACGCCTCCCTGCTCGCCGAGTGGGGTCTGAACGACGACGTCGCCGGTCTGGAGCGGTTCAGCCGCACGGTCGTCGAGGCGACGGCCGACCGGGTCGCCCTGCTGAAGCCGCAGAGCGCCTTCTTCGAGCGGTTCGGCTCGCGCGGGGTGGCCGTCCTGGAGAAGGCGGTGCAGGAGGCGCGGGCCGCGGGCGCCCTGGTCGTGATGGACGCCAAGCGGGGGGACATCGGCTCGACCATGGCGGCGTACGCCGAGTCGTTCCTGCACAAGGACGCTCCGCTGTTCTCCGACGCCCTCACCGTCTCCCCCTACCTCGGCTACGGATCGCTGTCCCCGGCGGTGGCGCTGGCCCGGGAGAGCGGCGCCGGTCTGTTCGTGCTGGCGCTGACGTCCAACCCGGAGGGCGGCGAGGTCCAGCACGCGGTGCGGGCCGACGGGCGTGACGTGGGCGCGACGATGCTGGCGCACCTGGCCGCCGAGAACGTGGGGGAGGAACCCCTGGGCTCCTTCGGCGCGGTCGTCGGGGCCACGCTGGGCGACCTCTCGACGTACGACCTGGACATCAACGGTCCGCTTCTCGCGCCCGGGGTGGGCGCCCAGGGGGCGACGCCGGCCGATCTTCCCCGGGTCTTCGGGTCCGCGGTGCGCAATGTCGTCCCGAACGTGAGCCGGGGCGTGTTGCGTCACGGTCCCGACGTCGTCGCTCTGCGTGACGCGGTGGAGCGGTTCGCGTACGAGGTCCGGGCCGCCGTGACCGCCGCCTGACCGCCGTTCGAGCGGCGCCGGCCGCCCGACCGGGGGTTCGGTGGGGCGGCTCGGGGGCGACTTGAGCCTGGATACATCCTCAAATCAGGGGCAGTTTGTCCAAAATGTCCGGCCCTGCGGAGGCTGACCAGGACTTTTCCTCTGTTCTCGCTGACTCTGGCGGAGTTGGCCGCTAGTCTCCGACGGAGAGTGAACGGGCAGAGCGTGTTGCTCGTATCTCACCAGGTGTGGGGCCACTAGGTTCCTCACCGGTCCGTATCCGACAGTTCGACATCCGAGGTGACGTAGGCGTGGCTCTTCCGCCCCTTACCCCCGAACAGCGCGCAGCCGCGCTCGAAAAGGCCGCCGCGGCTCGCCGGGAGCGGGCCGAGGTCAAGAATCGACTGAAGCACTCCGGCGCCTCCCTTCACGAGGTCATCAAGCAGGGTCAGGAAAACGACGTCATCGGCAAGATGAAGGTCTCCGCCCTCCTGGAGTCGCTCCCGGGCGTGGGCAAAGTCCGCGCCAAGCAGATCATGGAGCGGCTCGGCATCTCCGAGAGCCGTCGCGTGCGCGGCCTCGGCTCCAACCAGATCGCGTCCCTGGAGCGTGAGTTCGGCAGCACCGGCTCCTGATCTCCGGGTCCTGCCGGAAGGGAGTCCCGGGCACTCCGGGATTGCTGGAATAATCGCTGCATGGCAGTAAACCTCCGGGGGACGACCCCCGAACCCCCG
>NZ_JBEPBI010000239.1:0-11540 GCF_040299045.1 Streptomyces sp. NPDC001027 | reverse complement strand
GCCCGATCTGCTCGTGGTACTGCCGCCGCTGCGGGTGGCCGCCCTGGTGGCGGCCGTGGCCGCCGTCCCGGTCGTCGTCGTGGCGCTGCTGACGCTGCGACAGGCCGACACGGTGCAGGCGCTGCGCGAGGGGGAGTGACATGGTGATCCCGTTCAGACGCCCGAAGCGTGCCGTCGCCCCATGGGTGCGCACCCGCCTGCGGTCCGCCCCCGGCGCCGCGCTCGCACTCGCGCTGCTGGTGGCGGTGACCGCCTGCCTGGCCGCCGCGTTCCCCCGCGCCCTGGAGCGGTACGAGGACGCCGGCCTGCGCCACTCCGTCGAACAGGTGCCCCACTTCCGGAGCGTCGTCAGCCTGACCGCCCCGGCCCCGCTGCCGAACCTGCCCCAGGAGCAGCGCGAGCAGGCACTGCGCCCCGCCACCGTGCAGCGCGACTACGACAGCATCCTCGGCGCGGTCCGGCGCCCCTTCGTCCCCGACCCCGCCCAGTCCTCCTACGGCGTGGTCACCTCCCTCAACCAGCCGGTGCCCGAGCCCTGGCTGCCCCGGCCGAGCGGGCTGCCCGCCCGGGTCGCCCTCGTCGCCCAGGCGGGACTGGCCGACCACGCCCGGCTGAGCGAGGGCCGTCTGCCCCGTACGTCCGGCACCGTCACCACGACGACGCCCGAGGTCGAGGCGGCGGTCAGCGCGGACACCGCCAAGAGCCTGCACATCACCCTGGGGTCGGTCCTGCACGTCCCCGGAGCGGGCCGGGACGCGCTCGCCGTCCGGGTCACGGGAATCGTCGAACCCCGCGACCGGGCGGGCGCCTACTGGGCGACGGACACCCTGCTGCGCACGCCCGTGCTGATGCGAGTGGCGCCCGTCGACCCGGAGTCGCCCCGGTACTGGCTCGGCGCCCTGCTGCTGCCGCCCGAGGCCGCCCCCGCGCTGCTGGGCACCGAGGGCAGGCCCTACCGCTACTGGCGGCTGGCCCCCGACCCGCACACCCTGCGCCACCGTGACCTGGGCGCTCTCGAGTCCGCACTCGCCGCCCTGGTGTCGGGCCCCGGCCTGCAGCAGATCCGCACGGCCACCGACCCCCTCATGGACGCCGACACCGGCCTCGACGACGTGCTCGGCTCCTACTCCCGCCTGCACGCCGGCGTCTCCCCGCTGATCGCGGTCGCGGCGTTCGGCAGCGGCACGGTCGCCGCCGTCGTCATGGCGCTCGCGGCCGGCCTCGCCGCCGACCGCCGCCGCACCGAACTGGCCCTGCTGCGCGCCCGAGGCGCCTCGCTGTCCGGCCTCGCCGCCCGCCTGCTCGCGGAGACGGCGGTGCTCGCCGTCCCGTCCGGGGCACTCGGCCTGGCCGTGGCGCTGTGGGCCCTCCCCGGCGCCCGGACCCTGCCCGCCGTACTGGCCGCCCTCGCGTGCACGGTGTTCGCCTGCGTCGCACTGCCCCTGCGCGGGGCGGCCGCCCACCGACTCGTCCGCGTCCCCGCCCTCCGCCAGGACGTGACGTCCACGCGACCGTCCCGGCGGCGCACGGTCGCGGAGCTGACGCTGGTGACGGTCGCCGCCGGCGCGGTGGTCACCCTGCGTCGGCAGGGCACGTCCGGCGGGTCGGGCGATCAGCTGATCTCGGCGGCGCCCGTGCTGGTCGGGGCGATCGCCGCGCTGCTCCTGGTCCGCCTCTACCCCCTTCCGCTGCGCGGCCTGGCCGGACCGGCCGGCCGCACGCGCGGAGTGGTGGGCCATCTGGCCCTGGCCCGGGCCGGCCGCGGTTCCGCGTCCGCGGCACTGCCCCTGCTCGCCCTGCTCACCGCCCTCACCACGGCCTCGTTCGGCGGCTCCGTCCTGGCGGGCATCGGCGAGACCCGGGACCACTCGGCGCTCCTCGCCGTCGGGGCCGACGCCCGCGTGGAGGCGACCGTGAACCCCCTGCCCGCGGGACTGGCCGACCGGGTGCGCCGCGTCTCCGGCGTGCGGGACGCGGCGGCGGTGAGCATCGCCTACGACGCGAAGCCGAACGACGGCCGCCAGTCCGTGCCCCTGGTGGGCGTGGACCCCGCCGGCTACGCGGACCTGACGAGGCGCACCGGGCTCGGCGCCTTCTCCGCAGGAGACGTGAAGAAGAGCCCGGGGGAGCCGGGGGCCGGCGCCGTGCTGCCCGCCGTGGCCTCCCCGCGGGTCGCCGACGCCCACGGCTCGTCGCCGTTCCCCGTCACCCTGGAGGACGGCAGCAGCGTCACCGTCCGCGTCGCCCTCGTCAGGGACATCACCCCCGCCGTGCCGGGAGCCGACTTCCTGGTGGTGGACCGCGCCGGACTCGACGCCACGGCGGCCGAACCGACGACGCTGCTGGTGACGGGCCCCGAAGTGGACGGCCGTGCGCTGCGCGAGGCGGTCGGGGACGCGGCGTCGGTCCGCCTCAGGGCCGACGAACGGGCCCGCTACGTCGACTCCCCGCTCCAGTCCGGAGTGGAGCACCTCTACACCGCGGCGGTGGCGGCAGGCGCCGGCTACGCCGTGCTCGCGCTGCTCCTGTCACTCCTGCGCGCCGCTCCCGAGCGCGTCGCCCTGCTCGCCCGCCTGCGCACCATGGGCCTCACCCGCGCACAGGGCCGCCGCCTGCTCGTCCTGGAGTCCCTGCCCCAGGCCCTGCTCGCCGCGACTGGCGGCGTCCTGACGGGCTGGTGCGCGATCCGCCTGCTCGCCCCCGGCATGGACCTGACCGCGGCGGCCCTGCCGCCCTCGGCCGCGCCCCTGGAACAGACCCTGCTCAACCCCGACCCCTGGTCCCTGACCGTGCCGACGCTGGCCGTGGTGGCGATGACGGTGGGAATCGCCGGCGTACAGGCGTGGTGGGCGGGGAGGAGAGGCGCGGTGCGGGAGCTGAGAGCAGGCGACGCCCGGTGAGTGAGAGCAGACGACGCCAGGTGAGAAGGACAGCCCCCTGCGCCCCCGGCGGCCGCCGCCCGCACGCGTCGGCCCGGCGCGCACACCCGGCCGGTCGCGGCCCCCACGTCCAAGGAGCCAGATGACGACGAATCCCACCCTCGCCGAACTGACCGACGACGCGACCGCCACCCGCGCCAGGCCCGCGTACGGTCACGACGCCCTGATCACCTGCGACCGTCTGGTCCGCATCTTCTCGGCGGACGGCGTGGAGGTACAGGCCCTCCAGGGCCTCGACCTGCTCGTCCGCGAGGGCGAACTCATGGCCCTGGTGGGCGCCTCGGGCAGCGGCAAGTCCACCCTGATGAACATCCTGGCGGGCCTGGACACCCCCACCGCCGGCGTGGCCCGGGTGGCCGGCCACGACCTGCTGGCCATGACCGCGAAGGACCGCCTGCACTACCGGCGCAAGGCGGTCGGCTTCATCTGGCAGCAGACCTCCCGCAACCTGCTGCCGTATCTCACCGCGGCCCAGAACGTCGCCCTGCCCCTCCAACTGGCGGGCGGGCGGCGCCGCTCCCGGGCTCGCGCCGAACGCGCCCTGGAACTGCTGGAGTTGCTCCAGGTCGCCGACTGCCGCGACCGCCGCCCGCAGGAGATGTCCGGCGGTCAGCAGCAGCGGGTCGCGATAGCGGTGGCCCTCGCGTGCGACCCGGCGGTGCTGCTCGCCGACGAACCGACCGGCGAGCTGGACTCCCACACCGCCGAGCAGATCTTCGCCGCCTTCCGCACGGCGAACGAGGAACTGGGCACCACGATCGTCATCGTCACCCACGACCGCGCCGTGGCCACCGAGGTCCGCCGCACCGTCGCCATCCGCGACGGCCGCACCTCCACGGAGGTCCTGCGCCGCAGCGAGGTCGACGAGGCCACCGGACACGAGACGTTGGTCGCCCGCGAGTACGCGATGCTCGACCGGGCCGGCCGTCTGCAGTTGCCCGCCGAGTACACGAGGGCCCTCGGCATGCGCGACCGGGTGGCGCTGGATCTGGAGGAGGACCACATCACCGTATGGCCGGACGACAGCGGGCACAGCTGATCACCGGCCGTCACCGGACGGCGGGCAGGCGGGCGGCTCGACGCCTCCCCGCGCGGTGACGGCCGACCGGCGACGGTGCGTCCGTCAGGTGACGGGCGACGGCTCGGCCCGCTCGCTCGTCTCGTCCCGTATCTCGCCGTCGCGCAGCTCCAGCACCCGGTCGGCCAGGTCGAGCAGCGTCGCGTCGTGGGTGGCCACCAGAGCGGTGACGTTCTCGCTGCGCACGACCGCCCTCAGCAGTTGCATCACCGCATGGCCGGTCTCCGCGTCGAGCTGGCCGGTGGGCTCGTCCGCGATCAGCAGCGAGGGGTTGTTGGCCAGCGCCCGGGCGATGGCGACCCGCTGCTGCTGACCGCCGGAGAGCTCCCCGGGCCGCTGGGCCGCGTGGTCGGCGAGGCCCACCAGGGACAGCAGCAGCTCGACCCGCTCCTCGCGCTCGCGCACGGCGGCCCGGCGCATGCGCATCGGCACGCCCACGTTCTCCGCGGCGGTGAGGATCGGGATGAGGCCGAAGGACTGGAAGACGAAGCCGATCCGGTCCCGGCGCAGCCCCAGCAGGCCGTCCTCGCCGAGCTCCGACAGGTCGAGGCCGTCCACAGTGACCCGACCCCGGTCCGGCGTGTCGAGTCCTCCGACGATGTTCAGCAGCGTGGTCTTCCCGGAGCCCGAGCGACCCTTGAGCGCGACGATCTCACCGCGCGGGATGTCGAACGACACCCCGCGCAGGGCGTGGACGGCGGCGGCTCCCTGGCCGTACGACTTGTGGACGTTCTCGACGCGCACCATGGTCCCGGTGACGACCTGGCTCATCTGCTCTCCCTTGATCCCCTGTGGGCAGGGCGTCAGTATCGCGGCCCTGCGCCCGGCACTCAATGCCTCCCCGGCTCCGGCGCGCGATCCCGGTCAGTGCTCGCAGAGGGAGAATTCCCGTTCGAAGAGCTGCTCGTTGTGTTCGTCGACGAAGAACTTGCGTTCCTGCATGAGCTGTTCGCGGAAGTTCTCGGCCTGTTCGAGCGTCATGGTCGAGGTGTCCGACCACGGTTGCTGAGGCGGCACATCGGATGTGGAGACGATGGTCTGTGACGGATCGACCAGGAAGAACGCGAGGATCTTGCGGTGTCCCGGCCGGGCGGCGTCCGTGAGGCGGAACGATCCGACACGGTGTTGCAGGACGTTCGGGAACGCCAGGCACCGGCCCGCCGGGGTCGAAGCCGATCCCAGCGGCTGGTTCAGCGCGTCCTCGTCCTCCAGGCCGAACACCTCACGCAGGCCGTTGTCGTCGTTCTGCTCGTAGTGCGGATCGTCGAGTGCCGCCCGGAAGCTCAGCCGGCTGTCGGTGATGTTCTCACTGTCCCAGTAGTAGATGCCGGTCGACACGATCCGCTCGTTCATCATCCCCTCGACATGCCAGGAGCCGCCCGGGTACTCGGGCTTGTCCGGAGTGAGGTGAATGGCGGCGAGCTTGACGATGACCTGGAGACGCCGGCCGCGCAGGTCGACCCGGGCGGAGGCGTCGGGCGACTCGGGCGGGGTGAACGCCGGTGCGTCCGGGACGATCGGGCGGCGGTTCTCCCACCAGTGCTCGTGGGCCTCCGTCCATGCCTCCCGGGCGTCCGCGTACGACCCGGCATCGGGGTAGGCCGCCCTGTCCGGGTATTCCGGCTCCGAGTCGTACCACCCGTAGGGATCGACCTCGATCCGCAGGGGCCGTGGATGACGCAGATCGGTGAGCACGTTCTCGAACAGGGGGCGCAGGCGCGCGAACAGGTCCGGCAGGACGGCGGCCAGTTCACGATGGGTCTCGGGATGGACGTTGTTGACGTACGAACGGAAGGTGACGTGGCCGTCGTCACTGACGTCCACGTCCGTCGGCAGCCACTGGAACCTCTCCGAGAACTCGTGCTTCGAGTAGCTGTTCGTCGGGTTCCGCCAGGCCTGCTCCGGGGCCCCGCTCACTTCTCTCACCAGACAGAACATCGAGGGATGCACCAGATCCAGCACCTGGCCGTCGGATCCGGGATGCCAGTCCTGTTCGGCTTCGGGGACCTGCTCCAGAACCCGCACGGCCTCGCGCAGGCGGGACCTGAGCCCGTCGTCGACCAGCGCGTCCGACTGCCACACCCCGTCGACGGCGGACACCTCGACGCCGGTTCGGGCGTCGCGCAGTGCGGCGTAGTGCCGGAGCTCGGCGAGCACGTAACGGACCTGCGCTTCGGTGAGGCCCTGGTCGACCGCTTCCCGCGTCCATCTGGCGACGATGTCGGCGTCGTTCACCTTGAGGAACCATTGCGGCTTGGCCCGGATGAGCGAGCTGCACTGCATCATCTGGACTTCCCGCAGGGTGCGGGGCTTCGCGAGCGCCATGGAGCCAGAAGCGTGGAAGGGCAGCGGGAAAGCAGACAGGCCTGACAACTCTCGTGATCCTCAGGGTCGGTGGGCAGAGGCGGGAAGAATACTTCAGCCCACCGACAACACGGCCCTGGCCCCGTTTGCGCTGGTCCGGGCGTCGACGGCGAAGCGCCCGGGGCCGTCGGCGCGACGGGCCCCGGGCGCCTGGCGACGGTGTCAGCGGGCGGCGTCGCCCCGCCGTCCGGCGATCGCGCGCGCCGTGCCGGCGCTGACGCGGCTCACCTCATCGCACCTCCTTCGCGTACGGCGCCACCACGATCCGGTCGATCAACGGCGCGTACCGGGAGCGGAGCAGCACGCCGGGGAAGGTGTCCGAGGCGTAGGTGGCGCCGTCGAAGTTCGGGAGTTCCTCGGAGCGGAAGGTGAGTGTGTTGCGGCCCTTCTCGAGCTGGACGGGGACGGTCAGCTCCCAGAATTCGTTCTGGTGGAAGGTGTGCGGGAAGAAGACCCGCCGGGTCTCGCCGCCGTTGACGGTCAGGTCGGCGTGCCGGGTGAGCGGGTCCGGGTTGTAGTGGGTGGCCGGCGACTGTTCGGGGTTGGAGTAGCGGATGCGCAGTGCGTGCAGGCCGGGCTTGTCCGCGGTGACGGTGAACGTGGCGGTGTTGCCGTTGCCGGGGTCGCCGCCGATGCCGCTGATCGCGGTGCCGCCGGTGGCCAGGGTGAGCGGGCTGAGGGCGGCCGAGCCGGCGAGCCGGGCGTCCTGAGCCTCGTACGTGCGCGACCTGAGGGCGCCGTCGGTCGGGGTGACCGTGAGGCGGTCGACCAGGGTGACCCCCGAACCGCCGGTCACCGTCACCTTGTTGACGCCGCCGGAGAGGGAGACGGCGACGCTGCGTGCGTGCTTGTCCAGACGCAGGACGTCGTGCCCGTTGACGGAGACACGGGCGTCCGCGCCGCCGAGGGCGCCGATCTCGAGGGTCGCCTCACGGTCGGCGGGGGAGTAGACCCAGAACGTGGCGGTTCCCTTCTTCGGGATCCGGGCGGCGCCGGAGCCGGTGGCCGCCCGCTCCGGCAGGTCGTAGACGGGACGCGAACCGCCGCCGAGCCAGGCCAGTTCGCCCTCGTACACCTGCGTGCCGGCGGAGGCGTCCGGCAGGGACAGGGTCAGCCGGTCCACGATGGCGTCGCCCTTGGTGGCGCGCCTGCCGTCGAGGCTCTTCGCGGCGAGCGTCACGATGTGCTTGCCCTTGGTGAGCCTGACCTTGGTGTCGCTGTGGTCCCACACCACCCACTTGTAGCCGAGCGGCAGGTACAGCTCCTGCTCGCTGTCCGCCGCGCCGTCCACCCGCAGGAACACGTTGGTGGGCCCCTGCTCCTCGATCTTGTCGTAGGTGTTGAGGGAGTTGGCGAAGACGCTCAGGTCGTAGGCGCCGTCTTCCGGCACGTCCACGGGGAAGTCGAGTGCGACGTCCGAGCCGGTGCGCAGGCCGCCCACGTCGTAGCCGCCGGACGTGTAGAACTTCGACACGTCGCTCGTCGAGCCCTCGGGGCCGTTCTTCGAGTAGCCGGAGCCGGTGTGGGCGGCGTCCTCGGCCTCGTACGAGCCCTGCCAGCGCACGGGCGCGGACTGCGCAGCCCTCGCCTTCCCGGCCGGGCTGAGGACGATCTCGTACGCCGAGGACTCCTTGAGCGGCGGCAGGGTGCCGTCGCCGAAGTCGACGGACACGGCGCCGTCGGCGCCGACCTTCAGGTTCGTCTCCGCGAGCAGCTTCGGACCGGGGCTGTCGCCGATCTGGCCGCTCCACTCGATCTCGCGGATCCAGGCGTGGACGCTCTTGCCGAAGACCTTCTTCGGGATGCCGGCGAAGGTGATGTGGCCTTTTCCGGTGGAGCCGCCGAAGAGCAGCCGCGCCTGCTTCTTCTGCTCGTCGAGGGCCGCGACGCCCTGCATGGTGTAGTTCCGGCCGGGGAAGGGCGGGGCGACCGTGACGGTGTGGCCGCTCATGGAGGCGTACGAATGCAGCAGCCACCACTGCCCGTTGCCGCGGTTGGACTGGACGGCGGAGTCGGAGAGGTTGCCGTCGATGTTCCAGTACGCGATGTCGGCGTCCACCTTGGACTCCTCGATCGCGGAGACCCACTGGATCATCTGGCCGGGGACGGACGTGTGGTAGTTGAAGGCGTACTCGTTGATGTTGACGGGCAGGCGGGCGCCTTCCCGGGCGGTTCCCTTGAACAGGTCCTTCTCCCAGGCCCGGTAGGTGGCGACGCTGGCGCGCACGGCCTCCGGGTGGCTCAGTTCGTGCCAGGTGATCACGTCCGGGAGGGTGCCGGCGGCGAGGGTGTGCGTGAGGAAGCCCTTCACCTGGTCGTACAGGATGCTGGTGTTGGGGCCGGCGATGCGGGCGTCGGGCATCCTGCCCTTGATGAGCTTGTACGCGGAGTCCCACGCGGCGAAGAAGGCGGCGGGCGAGTTCAGCCAGCTGACCTTGTCGTAACTCCACTCGCCGGTGCCGAACATGTTGCCCTCGGGCTCGTTGAACGGCACGAAGACGATGTTGTCCTGGTACCGCTTCGGCAGCCGCAGCACCTGGTCGACCTGCTTGGCGATCTTCTCCTCGTACAGCTTCACCTTCTCCGCGGGGGTCTCGCCCGGCCACTCGTACGGGAACCCGCGGTGGATGTCGGTCATGTAGATGTACACATCGCCGTCGGTGGAGTCGGCCAGTGGCCCGACCACCTCCAGAGCGTCGGCTCCCGGGTGTTGGGGGCCGTCCTGCGCCTTGGTGGAGACCGTGCGCAGGCCCATGCCTTCGATGAGGTTGTCGGTGGGGACGTCCGGTCCGTACACGCCGTAGAGGGTGCCGGAGGCGCCGCCGTGGAAGGCTCCGGTGTCCGAGCCGAGGTCGACGGTCAGTTCGCCTTCGCGGACCACCGTGACGGCGGCCGTGACCCGGCGCCCGGCCGCCGTGCCCGCAGTCGTGAACGTGCCGGGCCGGGCGTACGCGCTCGGCGGCACGGCGTCCCAGACGATCGGGGTGTCACGGTCGTAGCCGTCGGAATAGGAGGAGCGGACCGCGGGAGGGAGGGGCGGGGCCGTCCCCGTGGTGGTCCGGACGTCGAAGGACGTCTGCGACAGCGCCTGGAGCGTGGGGACTTCGCCCACCACGCCCGCCACCTGCTCGGCGCTGAGCGCCGAGTGCCACACCGTGAAGTCGTCGATCGCGCCCTTGAGGAGCGGATCGGGGTAGAAGGACTTTCCGATGTAGCCGGCGGCCGTGGCCGAACCGTCCAGCAGGTCCTTGGCCTTGACGCTCGTCGCGGAGGAGGAGACCGCGACGCCGTCGAGGTAGGTGGTGACCTTTCCGGCCGTGGTGTCGAGGGTGACCGTGACCGTGCGCCAGGAGTCGGCGGGGAGCGCCGCGTACCCGGAGACCTGGGCCTCCGCGCCGCCTCCGCCGGTGGTCACGGCGGTGCGCAGCACTCCGCCGTTGTTGGACGGGGTGGTGAAGAGGTACTTCGTGGTGTCGGCGCCCAGGTCGAAGATCCGCTGCCAGGACGATGTGTCGTTTCCCCACTTCACGCGGGCGGACACCGTCAGGTCGGTGGCGTCGCCGAGCACTTCACGGGGCAGGCGCACGTAGGCGCCGTCGGAGGCGGGCGCCCCGCCGGGCAGGGCGAGCGCCCTGCCGCCGTCCGCTCCTTCGACGGCCCGAGCGGTGGCGCCGTTGACGAGGCTCGCCGTCAGGCCGTTGCCGGAGCTGTCGGCGATCTTTCCGGAGGCGAGGTCGTCCTCGTTGAACGTGTAGCGGGCCGTGGGCTGGGGTGCCTCGGCTGCCTGTGCGGGCACGGCCGGAGCGGCCAGCAGGCCCGCGCCGAGGGCCAGGGCCGCGGCGGCGGACGCTCGGCGGCGGCCCGGACTGTCGGCGGATGACGCGGATGACGCGGATGACATGGACTGCGTCCTCAATCCTGTGAGTTACGGTCCCGGTCGGCCCGCGCCGGCCCGTGGCAGCCGGCCCTCTGCCGGGCCGCTGAACAGGACCCGGTGGCGCGCGACGTCGAATCGGTTCGATGTCGCGGTCCCCGGAGGGCGGGGGCTTCCCGGGGGCGGGCCGGCGCCGGGCACGGCAACAGGTCGTGGGGGGTGGACTCGGGTCGTCGGAAGGATCACTCCATCGAATCGGTTCGCAGGAAGCTAACACCGGTGAATTCCCGCAGCAATACCCCGGACGCAAGGAGAGCCGGGGAGCGGGATGGATCGTGCGGATTGTCCTGCTGCGGGGCGAGACGCCCTGTATCAGGTGCGCGCGACCGTTCGGCGGGGGCGACGTCGAACCGGTTCGATTCCATGGGTGTCGTGAGGACGCGCGAGTTCAGGGGATGTTGTGCGTGTCCGCGAGTTCAGGGGGGTGTAAGTGTGAGCGAGTCCAGGGAGGTCGTGAGTGTGCGCCCCGCGCGCTCCCCCTGCGCCACTTCGCACCCCTGAGCCCCAGGAACCGACGGCCGCCTCCCAGCCCTCCTGAGGGCATGTTCCCGAAGCAGCGGACCCCGTTCGGCATCGTGCTCAGGGCGAACCTGCGGCGGCAGGCCGGTCCGGCGGCCGCGTTCGTCGTGGCCGGAGCGATGGTGTCCGTGGTCTGGGACGGACTGTACGCCCGGGGCATGTGGCGGGACACGGGCTGGGTCTCCATCGGTGAGCTGTGCGGACTGTCCGCGAGGACGGTCGGCGTGGGCTTCGCGGTACTGCTGGCTGGATGGCAGGGCGGGTCGGCTCGACGCGACGACGCCGACTGGGCCGCGCAGACGTCCGCCCGAAGCGGTGCGGCCCGGGAGTCGATGGGGCTGGCCTCCGGAGTCCTGTGGCCGTTGGCCGGCTATCTGCTGGCCATGACCGTCATGGTGTCGTCGCCCTTTCCGCAGGAGCCCGCGGGCCGGGCGCCGCTCGACACGATGGCCGTCGGCGGGGCGATGATCGCGGCGTACTCATGCCTGGCATACCTGATCGGGCGGACGGCGCCGCTGCGGAGTGCGCCCCTGATCGCGGCCGCGGCGGCGGTGGTCCTGTCCGTGTCCCCCTGTGGCGAGCCGCTGATCGCTCCCTACACGCGTCTTCGGTTCACGTACACCGGGGACGCGGTCCCGGGAGCCGACGCGTACACGCTCTCCCTCGACCAGGTCGCCGACCGCGCCCAGCAGGCCTGGGAGCTGGG
>NZ_JBEPBI010000238.1:0-11624 GCF_040299045.1 Streptomyces sp. NPDC001027 | reverse complement strand
GGGCGGACGGCCCGGCCCCAGACCCCGGGGTTGTCCCGGTACCAGGCGACGGTCTGAGCGAGGCCCTCGGCGAAGTCCGTCTGCGGCTTGTAGCCGAGCTCTTCATGGGCCTTGCGCCAGTCCACGGAGTAGCGGCGGTCGTGACCCTTGCGGTCGGTGACGTACTCCACGCTGTCCCAGTCCGCGCCGCAGGCTTCCAGGAGGAGTCCGGTCAGACCGCGGTTGTCGAGTTCGGTGCCGCCGCCGATGTTGTAGACCTCGCCGGCACGCCCTCGGGTGCGGACCAGCTCGACGGCGCGGATGTGGTCGTCGACGTGCAGCCAGTCGCGCACGTTCAGGCCGTCGCCGTAGAGCGGGACCTTCTCCCCCGCGAGCAGGCGGGTGACGAACAGGGGGATGATCTTCTCGGGGAACTGGTGGTGTCCGTAGTTGTTCGAGCAGCGGGTCACCCGTACGTCCAGGCCGTGGGAACGGTGGTAGGCGAGGGCGATCAGGTCACTGGACGCCTTGGAGGCGGCGTACGGCGAGTTGGGGTGCAGCGGCTGCTCCTCGGAGCAGGAGCCCGCAGCGATGGAGCCGTAGACCTCGTCGGTGGAGATGTGCACGAACCGGCCGACGCCGTTGCGCAGGGCGGCGTCCAGCAGGGTCTGGGTGCCCAGGACGTTGGAGCGCACGAACTCGGTGGCGCTGGCCAGGGAGCGGTCCACGTGGGACTCGGCGGCGAAGTGCACCACCTGGTCGTGCTCGGCCATCAGCCGGTCTGCCAGGCCGGCGTCGCAGATGTCGCCGACGACGAGCCGGTAGCGGTCGGAGTCCGCCACCGGGTCGAGGTTGGCCAGGTTGGCCGCGTAGGTGAAGGCGTCGAGGACGGTGACGGTGACGTCCTCGGGGCCGAGGGGGCCGAGCAGGGTCCGGACGTAGTGGGAGCCGATGAAGCCGGCACCGCCGGTCACCAGGATGCGCGTCTGACTCATCTGGGTGCGGCGCGTCACCGGGAGTGCCGAGCGGGCGCCGTCCTCCTTCCTCGTGGGTGTGCGTGCGGTCGCGCGGACGTTTTCAGCGGGCCGCGGCGAGACGTTCGAGTTCCGGGACGATGGCGTGCGGGGTGGGCATGGCGGCGGACTCGTCGCGCAGTCGGCGTGCGGCGACCGCGTGCGAGGGGTCCTCCAGGAGACGCCGGGCGAGGTCCGTGACCCGGTCGGGGTCGGCGTCGGTGTGGTGCAGGAAGAATCCGGCGCCGGCGTCCTCCAGGGACCGTCCGCGCAGTTCCTGGTCGGCGACGAGGGTGGACATCGCGAGCTGCGGCACCGCGTTGACGAGAGCGGTGGAGAACGAGCCCCAGCCGCCGTGGTGGATCACCGCGGAGCACGTCGGCAGCAGCGTGCTGAGCGCCACTTCGCTGACGGCCAGGACGTTGGCGGGCAGGTCGTCCAGTTGCTCGGCCTGTTCGGGCACGAGGGCCGCGACGATCTCGGCGTCCAGCCGCGACAGGGCGCGCAGCAGGTTCGCGACGTCGACGTAGTCCCCGCCGTAGGCCTCGGTGTTGGTGCGGCCCAGAGTGACGCAGACGCGGGGCCGTTTGGGCTCCTCGCGCAGCCATTCCCACTTCACCGCGGGGCCGTTGTGGGGCACGTACCGCATCGAGACCTGGTGCAGGTCGCTCGGCGGGCGCAGGCTCGGCGGCAGGGTGTCGAGGGTGAACTGCCCGTTGAGCAGCTCCTCGTCGCACCGCACCCCGTAGGCGCTTCCGCGTTCGTCGATCCAGTCGGCCAGCGGGTCGACGCGCTGGTCCTCGGACACGTCCCGGGCCAGCTCGACGAACGTGGCGCGGGCCTGGCCGTAGACGTCGGCGGACCACAGCAGGCGCGCGTGCGCGGCGCCGCAGGCTCGCGCGGCGATACCGCCCGCGTAGGCGATCGGGTCGTGCACCACGAGATCGGGCCGCCAGTCCCGCGCGAGTGCGACGAGGTCGTCGAGGATCGGGTCGTTGTAGCGGGCGAACCCGTACGGGACGCTGACGGCGTACCGCTCGACCAGGCTCGCGTGGTCGACGTCGCCGTATCCGAGGCGGCTCCAGTTCGCCACGTCCGCGTCCTGCGACTCACGGGCCATGGCCATGTCGTGGTGGAGACGGTGGTCGGCGCCGATCGGCGCCGCCACCAGTCCGGTGCCCGTCACCGTCTCGTTCAGCGACGGCGCGTTGGCCATCAGCACCTCGTGCCCAGCGGCCGTCAGGGCCCAGGCCAGCGGCACCATCGTGAAGACGTGCGACTTCTCCGGCAGGCCGGCGAACAGGACGCGCATGGGTTCCTCTCCTCATCGGTTCCGTGCGGGTGGGCCCGGGGCGGCGCTCAGGCCGTCCGCTCCCGGTCCTCCGCCACGGAGATGGCGCTCATCGGGCAGGACTCGGCCGCCTCCCGCACGGCGGAGACCTGTGCGGCTGCGGGTCGGTCGACCAGCAGCAGGGCCGATCCGTCGTCGCCCTGGTCGAAGACCTCGGGTGCGATGAACGCGCACTGGCCGGCGCCGATGCACCTGCCGTGATCGATCGCGATGTCCATGCGGGCCTCCTGCGCGCTCGCCGATCCGATGGGTTGCCTGGGCGAGCCCATCTTGCGGTGCGGTGCGAGGGATCGACCGGGCACGGACCGCTGTCTGGGGTTTCCTCCAGAGATTCGGCCGCGGCGGAGGACGCGGGAGCCAGGAGGCACGCGGCGGTGACGGCGGGTACGCGGTGAATCCCTAGACTGCGCCGCGCGCTCTGGCCCGGCACGCCACCGCCGTGCTGGAGTGACCGGGCGATCGGGCAGCAGCGCCGACGAGCGTACGAGGCCCGCGCGACCGTCGTACGACTTCTGCGAAAGGGGAATCCGGGTGGCGCAGCAAGGCACCTCGGACGTGCTCGACTCGACACCCGGGGTCGGGTTCCGGCTCGAACGCCCGCCCACCGTCGAGCCCGACGGCGGCGTCGCGTTGCTCGCCTGGGCGGCGCGGATGCGCCAGGAGCAGCCGGTGTGGCGGGACGGCAGCGGCCATGTGCACGTGTTCCGCCACGCGGACGTGCAGCGGATCCTCGCCGACACGACGACGTTCTCCTCGGACACGGTGGGCCGGCTGTCGGGCGGTGAGAAGCAGGCCCCGCGGGGCACGCTGCTGCTCCTGGACCCGCCGCTGCACGGCAAGATGCGCCGTCTGGTCAGCCGGGCGTTCACTCCGGGCCTGATCACCGGCCTGGAGCCGTGGATCACCGAGCTGACCGGGCAACTGCTGGACGCGGCTCCCGCGGACGCCTTCGATCTCGTGGACGTCCTGGCCAACCCGCTGCCGGTGACGGTCATCGCGCGCATGCTGGGCGTCCCGACCGAGGACCGCGACAGGTTCCAGGGCTGGGCGGACCAACTGCTGTCCACCGATCCGGACGACCCCGAGAGCGTGCGCCGGATGGAGGAGACCGCGGTCGCCATCTCCGCCTATCTCCAGGGCTTCATCGAGGCCCGGTGCAAGGAGCCGAGCGGCGACCTGCTGAGCACCCTGGTCGGGGCCGAGCTCGAGGGCGAGCGGCTGGAGGACGAGGACATCGCGAGTTTCGCGACGCTGCTGCTCCTCGCCGGGCACATCACGACGTCGGTCCTCGTCGGCAACGCGTTGCTGTGCCTGGACCGCGATCCGGAGCTGCTGGAACGGGTGCGCGCGGACCGTTCGCTGATACCGGCGGTGATCGAGGAGACGCTGCGGCTGCGCCCGCCGTTCACCCGGATCGAGCGGGTCACCACGACCGCGGCCACCGTCGCCGGGACGGAGATCGGACCCGACACCCTCGTCCACCTCTGGCTGCTGTCCGCCAACCGCGACGAAGAGGTCTTCGAGGACGCGGACGCCTTCCGCCCGGACCGCTCCAACGCCCGGCAGGCCGCGTTCGGACACGGCATCCACTACTGCATCGGGGCGCCGCTGGCCCGCCTCGAGGGGCGGATCGCCCTCGACGCCCTGCTGGACAGATACGCCCGCATCGGCGTCGATCCTTCGGTGCGGCTCAGCTGGCACGGAACCAACGTCTTCGGCGCCCGGCACCTGCCCCTGCGGGTGCTCCGCGCGTGAGCGGCGGCCCACGTCCCTCCCCCCAAGTCCCCAGTCCCGGCCTCTCTCACGACGGAGCGACCCCATGAAGACCAGGCCCGACCCGCCCGTGATCCCTTCGGAACGGGGCGGTTGCCCGTTCGACCCGCCCGCCGAGTACGCGCGGCTGCGCGCCGAGCAGCCGGTCAGCCCGGTCACCTTCGAGGTGGCGCCGAAGGACGCCTCGGGCTGGCTGGTGACCCGGCACGACCTGGTCCGGCAGATCCTCGCCGACGACCGCTTCAGTCACCGCAACGAACTGCTGGCGCACGTGGTCGCGCCGCCGTTCCCGATGACCGAGTACGCGCCGCAGCCCTCTCCGCCCGGCTCGTTCGCGAAGACGGACGCACCCGAGCACACCAAGTACCGGCGGCTGCTGGCGGGTCACTTCACGCTGCGGCGCATCCAGCAGTACGAGCCGCAGCTGACGCGCATCGTGGACGGGGCGCTGGCGGAGATGGCCGCCGAGGGCTCCCCCGTCGACCTGGTCACCGGCTTCGCGGAGAAGGTCAGCCTGCGCTCGGTGTGCTCGTTGATGGACGTCTCGGCGGAACTGATGGACGGCATCCAGGAGCACTTCTCGGCGCTGATGACTCTCACGTACACGCTGGAGGAGTTCATCCACCACGTGGAGTCGATGGACGGGCTCATCCGGCCGATGGTGCGTGAGCGCACGGCGGAGCGCGGCGAGGACTTCTTCGGCCGGCTGGCGGCGACCGGCGAGCTGACCGAGGACGAACTGGTCAACCTCGCCGTCCTCACCCTGGGCGGCTCGCTCGACACCACGCCGAACATGCTGTCCCTCAGCGTCTTCGCCCTGCTGGAGAACCCGGACCAGCTGGCCCTGCTGCGGGAACGCCCGGAGCTGTACGAGACCGGTGCGGTGGACGAGCTGCTGCGGTACCTGACGATCTCCCAGATGGGCTCCAGCCGGTGCGCGCTGGAGGACGTGGAGATCGGCGACACCCTGATCAAGGCGGGTCAGACGGTGGTCCTGTCGCTGCCCGCCGCCAACCGCGACCCCGAGGTCTTCACCGACCCCGATCGGCTCGACGTCACCCGTGTCCCCCGCAAACACCTCGCGCTGGGCTTCGGCGCTCACCAGTGCCTGGGTCAGCACCTGGCGCGGGCCAGTCTGCGCATCGGTCTGCGCGCCCTGTTCGAGCGGTTCCCCTCGCTGCGGCTCGCGGCGCCGGCCGCGGAGGTGCCGCTGCGCGATCGGGCCGTGCACTACGGCGTGGACCGACTGCTCGTGTCCTGGAGCTGACGGCCGTGCCACGGAGGAAGACCGCGCACCGCGCGGCGGGGAAGGACCTGCCCGTGTTCCGCACCGCCGTCGACAGTCGGGTGGAGCGGGTGCACACCGTGCGGGCCGGTGCGGCCGACGGCGCACGGATCCGGCTGACCGGCTACGACCTGCTGACCGGTCCGTGGTACACACCGCTGACGTTCTTCTACCGCGACACCCTCGACGGCGCGGCGCTGCGCGACTCGCTGGCGCGCACGCTGCGCCGCTACCCCCTGCTGGCGGGGCGTCTGGAGCGGGACGCGGACGGCGGACTGAGCGTGCTCTGCAACGACGCGGGCGTGCGGTTCACCGAGGCGTTCTGTCCCGACCCGATGCGCGAGTACGGTCACGGTCTGCGCGCCGAGCCGGTCATCGGGAAGCTGCTGCGCGAGGTGAGCGCCTTCGGCGTGGTGGGCCGGGACACGCCGTTGCTGAAGATACGGCTGACCCGGATGGAGGGCGGCGGCTCCGTTCTCGGCGTGCTCGTCAACCACAGCCTCGCGGACGGCGGCAGCACGCTCGCGTTCCTGGAGAGCTGGTCACGCGAGCACCTCGGGCTCCCGTGGGAGGAGCCCTGTCACGACCGCGCGGTGCTGGACGCGCTCGGCCGGCCGTCCACGGACTCCGCCACCCTGGCGGCGCGGGCGTTCGTGGGTGTGGGCCGGGTCCGGCATCTGACGACCACGCTGCGGGTCGGCGTCCACAAGCTCGCGACCGTCACGACCCGGTTCGACGCGGCGGAACTGGCCGCGCTCAAGGCCGAGGCGCAGCGGACCCTGACCGGACCGGACGCGTGGGTGTCGACGAACGACGCGCTCACCGCGCACCTTTGGCAGGTGCTGAGCGAGCTGCGGGGCCGTCCGGCCGACGCCGTGGAGTGGCTCGGGCTGATCGTCGGCGCACAGAGCCGGCTGGGCGAGGCACTGCCGTCCTCGTACTGGGGCAACTGCGTCAGCAACAGCTGGACTTCGCTCGGCGCCGCCCGGCTGCGCGAGTCACCGCTGGGAGCCGTGGCGAGGGACGTGCGGCTCTGCCTGGAGAGCAACACCGAGGACAAGATCCGCGACGAGATAGCGTTCCTCGGCTCCTACCGGCGCAAGGGCGTGTCCCGGCACGTGATGTCGGTGCGGGCCCCCGACGTGTCGACGGCGTCCCTGTCGGTGAACAACTGGTCGCAGTTCCCGCTGTACCGGATCGACCTCGGCGCCGGACGCCCCTTCTGGTACGAGTTTCCCGACCTGCCGGTTCCGACGGTGCACATCGCGCCCACGCCCGAGGAGGACGGCGGTCGGGACGTGTACCTGTGCCTGCCCGAGGCCGAGGCCGCCGCGGCGCACACCGCTCCGTGGCGGGAGCGGCTGCACAGCCGCAGCGGGACGTCCGTCGGATCGTGACGCCGGCCGGCCGCGCGCCGTCATGGCACCCGGCCCGGCCGAAGCCCGAAACGGGCGCAGACGGGAAGGACGGGATGAAGGCGCAGCTAGGGGAAAAGAGTGATCCAGGCTTTCCACCGGCCTGGTGTGAGCCAAGATGGCTCATCGGGAGGGGTTCCACGTGTCAGTGCCGGTCTTCACTGCCGGCCATATGGGGCGTGGGCACAGATCCCGGTCGCCACCGGCGCTCCGGGAGAGAGGTACTGGGTGGATGACCGCTGTGCACGCGAGCGTTCCCTGCGAACGGCAGCCGGCCGCGCCGAGTCAGGAGCCGGTGGAGCGTGAGGGCGAACTCGCCCTCCTCGGCGAGCTCACGCGGCGCACCGCGGCCGGCGACCCCGCTCTGGTCATGCTCGAAGGCCCGGACGGCATCGGCAAGACGACCCTGCTGCGCGCTCTGATCGCCCGGGCACGGGCCGAGGATCTGCGTGTGGTCCACACCGCAGCCGGGCAGGAGGGCGAGCGGCTGCCCCTGGGCACTGCCCACGCCCTGCTGGCCGGTCTCGACGCGGGCGTGGGCCGGACGCCCCTGACCGCGTGGACGCCTCCGTTCGACGCCTCCGACGCCTCCGGCGCGAACGCGCGGTCGCGGGGGCTCGCCTGGTACGACGTCGACGGCGCGAACCCGTCCTTCGGCGCGCTCGCCCAACTGCACGAGGTGGTCCGGTCAGCTGCGACGAAGAGCCCGCTGGTGATCGTCGTGGACGACGCGGAGGAGGCCGACGCCGCGTCGCTGCGCTTCCTCGCGCACACCGCGCGCCGTCTGGCGGGTCTGCCGGTGCTGCTGGCACTCGCCCGCCGCGGCGCCGCCGACGAGCCGGCTCTCCACGACGTGGCAGCCCTGCCCCAGTGCCGGCTGATGCGGCCACGCCCGCTGACGAGTGAGGGAATCGGCCTGCTGGCGCTGCGGCTGCTCGGCTCGGAGACCGACGCAGCCTTCCAGGAGTCGTGTCTCGCGGCCACCAACGGCAACCCCCTGCTGGCGACGCGGCTCCTGACGGCGCTGCGCGAGGAGCGGCTGCCGCTCACCGCGGACCATGTCGCCTCCGCGCCCGGACAGGACATCCACGCGTTCCGCCTGCGCGCGGCCGGTCTGCTGCACCGGCACCCCGCGGTCACCGTCCAGGCCGCCAGGGCCCTGGCCGTGCTCGGGGACCGGGTCACACCGGAGAACGGCGCCCGTCTCGCGCTGCTGGACAGTCCCGTCTTCGGCCGCTCCCTGCTCGCCCTCGTCTCCAACGGCCTCGTCACGTCGAACAGCGACGGAAGCTGGTCCTTCTCCCACGCCCTGCTGCGCAACGCCGTCCTGGGCGACATGTCCGCCGACGAGCGCGACGCCCTGCACGGCCGAGCGGCGCGGTTGCTGCACGACGAGGGGGCGAGCTCCTCGGACGTGGCCGAGCACCTGTGCCACGCGCCGTCCACCGCACATCAGCCCTGGGCCACCGCCGTCCTGCGCGACGCCGCCCGTGAGGCCGTTCTGCACGCCTCACCGGTCCGAGCGGTGGAGCTGCTGCGCGCGTGCAGGCCCGCGGGCGCCGAGGAAACGGCCGACCCGTGCCTGCTCTTCGAACTCGGCGTGGCGGAGATGAAGGTCGACGCCGAGGCCAGCATCCGTCACCTCACGTCCGCGCTGGACAGGGCGACCGAGCCGAGACTGCGACTCGAGGCCCTCGGCGCACTCGCCGAGGCGCTCACCCGTCAGGGCCAGGTGACGCGCGCGGCAGGCCTTCTGACCCGATATCGTTCCGAAGCGGCACTGACCGCTTCGGGTTCGGCCGATCCGCAGCTGATGGAGGCGCACCTCCTCATCGCGGCAAGCGCCAACCGGGCCGCCTTCGCCGAACTGCTCGAGACCGTCTCGTTCGACCTGTCCCTGCCCGGCGACACTCCCGAGCAACGCGCCCTGCTCGCCACTCGGGCCGTCATCTCGGTGTCCCGCATGGACCGCGTCACCGAAGCCGTCGCGGCCGCCCGCACCGTCGTCCGCCGCAGCACGGCGACCACCGACGCCCCGGCCTACGTCGGCGCCGCCGCGTCGGGGCTGTTGTACGCGGACCTTCCGCACGAGGCCGAAGCGGTCTACCAGCGGCTGGTCATAGGGGCCGACGCCCTGCTCGGCCCGAGCCATCGGAACCTGCTCGCCCTCAGCGCGGAGGCGCACCAGCGACTCGGGGCCCTCGAGCAGGCATCGAGCGCCAGCGCCGCGGCCCTCGCGAGCGCGACGGTCGCAGAGGCCACCCCGTTCGAGGCCCTGGCGCTCGCCGTGCGCCTTCACACGCTGCTCGACCAGGGCGATCTGGCTCAGGCCGCCCTGCTGGAGGCGGAGATACCCGGCTCCGTCCAGGACGACTCCTGGCAGTGGAACGAGGTGGTGTGCGCCCGCGGCCGGCTGTATCTGGCCAAGGAGGACCCCAGGCGGGCCCTGGCCCACTTCGAGGAGTGCGCGCGCCGGCAGGCGGGTTGGCAGCGCACCAGTCCGGCTGTCTCGTCCTGGTGGTACTGGGCAGGACGCACTCATCTCGCCTTGGGCGACCGCGTCTCGGCCGTGGCACTGGCGGAGAGGGCCGTCTACGACGCCCGGTCCGCGGGTCTGCCGTGCGCTCTGGGCTCGGGACTCGAACTGTGGGCGGCGACGGTGTGCGCGGATCTGCGGCCTGCTCTCCTCGAGGAGGCCGAGGAGGTCCTCATGGGAACCCGGGCGGCCCTGTGGCTCGCCCGGGTCCGGGTCGCCCGGGGCCAGGCGCTCCAGCGGCTCGGGTACAAGAAGGCCGCCCGCGAGGTGCTGCGGCAGGGCTGGGAGGAGGCGTACGGCATCGGTTCCCGGCCCCTCCACACGGTCGCGCACCGGGCGTTGCTCGCCACGGGCGCACGACCGCGTCGTCCCGTGTCCCGAGGGCCGGGCGCGCTCACGCAGAGCGAGTCGCAGGTCGCCCGCCTCGCGGCCGACGGAAAGTCGAACGCGTACATCGCCGAGACGCTGTTCGTCACGCGTCGAACGGTGGAGGTCCACCTGACCTCGGTCTATCGCAAGTTGGGCCTGACGGGGCGGCGAGAGCTGCGGGACTCGCTGGCGCCTCACGGCTTCCGTGGCGCCCGTCACGGAAAGTGACACTCCGCTCACCGAACCGCTTCCGGCGGGATCCGAGTCTCCGTCGACCGTCCCCGGCTTTTGTTCCGCATGACGCAACGAACCGATTTGACGTTCGCTCAGGAGACCGCCTCGGAATGGGGTGCTGAAAGCCCCCTTTCCGACGCCCCCACAAGGCGAGGGAGTCGGGCGGCACAGGCATTTCCTGCAATTGCACGCACGCCCGCACAGCCGACCGTCCGATGTTCGCGGACGCAATCACGCACCGGCCCTGCGCGTCTCCCACCTGGCACGCCGTGCCGGGACGGCCATAAAGAACGGCTCGCGATGCCACCCGTCCTTGCCCGGCGGGGCTTTGCGCACTCCATTACCGGGCGACACTCCCGTTTGCCATCTGCGCCCCCTTGCTGGCGTACCCCTCGCTGTGATCTGCTGAAGCTCAAAGGCGCAAGGGTCATGAGTGAACGTTCGGCACATCTTCTGTATGGGTGACTCCATGGATTCTCCGCACACTGCCTCTTCGGCTCGCATTGCCGCCTTTGCCGCGCACCGCCCTCCTGGGCCGACGGATTCCCCCGGTCCGGGCCACCGATAGCACTCGGCCGGGCACAGCGCGTCCCGCGCGCAGACCGAGACACGTCCACCCGGGGGGTCGCCACCGATCCGCCGGTCCCGGACGCACAGCGACCACCCAGTTCCGCCGATCAAGGCGGCATGTGCGCGCCCAAGGGAGTACCAGCACGGTGTTGTTAGAACGTGAGTCCGCCCTTGCGCAGGCCACCGCGGCCCTGTGCCGCACGGAGGGCGGACAGGGCTCGCTGCTCGTCGTACGGGGCCCGCTCGGGGTGGGCCGGTCGACGTTCCTGGAATCCGTCGCCGCCATCAGCCGAGACCAGGGCTTCGTGCTGCTCAGAGCCCAGGCGTCCGCCGCCGAGGAGCGGTTCCGACTCGGCGTGGTGGGGCAGTTGATGGACTCGTTGCGGGGGATCGCCGTTCCCGACGAGATGGCCCGCCGACTCCGGCAGTCTCACATTCTCCCGCGCGAGAACGCATCGGGCGCGGCCCCCGCGGACGGCGCGCTCTCGGCGGCCCCCCGGTGGTCCGAGCTCAGCCCGCAGCAGGCGCCGTGCTGGCTGGCGGCCCTGCTGAACTCCATTTCCGAAGCCCGGCCCACGGTGCTCATGGTGGACGACCTGCACTGGGCGGACACCGGGTCCTTACAGGCCCTCTCCCTCTCGGTGGCACAACGCACGCGACGACGGGTCCTCTTCGTCTTCTCCGTTCTCCCCGGCGATGTACGCGTCAGACGGCCGCACGTGCGCGATCTGCTCGCCCCCGGGGAGTGCGCCGCGGAGCCGAACGGCGTCGAGGACCCGCGGTCCGGGCACGAGGCAGCGGACCAGACCCTGGAACTGTCGACGCTCGGCCTCGACAGCGTGCGCCTGCTCGTGGAGAAGACCCTCGGCGACGCGCCGGACGCGGTGTTCGTACAGACCGTGGCGGCGCGCACGGGCGGGAACCCCCTGCTGCTGCAGGCGGTGCTGGACGAGGCCCAGTATCTGAGGCTGCGTCCGACGGCGAAGGCCGCCACCCTCGCCGCGACACTTCGGCAGATAGGAAGATAAAACGACTTTAAAACATAAACACAAAATAAAATATAGAATAACATAATTAGGGAGTAAAAGACGGTTGGGTG
>NZ_JBEPBI010000237.1:0-11726 GCF_040299045.1 Streptomyces sp. NPDC001027 | reverse complement strand
CGGCTCAGGCGGCGGCCGCCCGCCGCTTGCGCCGGTGCGCGATCTCGCCGAGGACGACGTCCACCACGAGGAACCCGGCGAGCGGGATGCCGAGGAGCGGGACGAAGTAGCCGACCACGGCGACCAGCGCCATCAGCGGGACCAGGACGTACGGGGGCGCCTGCGCCCAGGCGCCGCGCGGGATCGGCCGGCCGAAGGCGTTGCCCCGGCCGCGCTGCCACCACATCCGGTAGCCCCACACGATCAGCAGGATCAGAGCGAGCGCGAGGAGCATCAGCGCGATCTGGTTGACCAGGCCGAAGAGGACGCCGGTGTGCAGGTCGATCCCGTACCGGGTCAGCTTGGCCAGCAGCGGGTAGTCGGCGAACCGCACGGTGTCGGTGACCTTCCCGGATGCCGGGTCCACCGCGACCGCGTCCTGCTTCTCGGGCCAGCTGCGCTGCACCTGCTTGACGACGTAGGCGGAGGAGGCGTCGGCCGGCGGGACGATCTCGACCGGGTCGCCGAGACCCTCGGCGCGTGCCGCGGCCAGGATCTTGTCCAGACCCACGCCGTGCTCGCCGCTCCCGCCCGCCTTGGAGGCCGCGTCATGGCCGGCGTGATCGCCGCCGCTCGCGGCCGCCGACACCGACGGGGTGGCCTGACCGAGCGAGGTGCGCAGCTCGTCGATGTTGGCGCCCGCGTAGGCCGACCAGGTCAGGCCGGTCGCGGAGAGGAAGAAGAACCCGGCCGCGGCCCAGACGCCGACGGCGCCGTGCAGCCCGAGCGTGCGCCGCCGTCCGGTGACCCCGCGGACCTTGCGCTGCGCACGGCGGCGGGAGAACCACAGCGCGACGCCGCCGGCCGCGATCACCCACAGCCAGCTCGCGGCGAGTTCGCTGTAGAGGCGGCCGTTCTCACCGAGGTGCAGATCGCGGTGGAACTCGTCGATCCAGGTGCGCAGCGGCAGCGCGCCCGTCGAGCCGTACTGCTCCAGCGCGCCGCGCACCTCGCCCGTGTACGGGTCGACGAAGACCGCGAGGGTGTGGGTCGCGCCGACCCCCTCGACGCCGGACAGCATGACGCGGGTGGAGGCGTCGTCCTCGGGCGAGGGGCGCACCGCCGAGACGGTCCCCTCCGGGTGGGCCTTGCGGGCGGCGTCGACCTGCCGGGATATCGGCAGTTTCGCGTCGCCGACGGGCACGGTCATCTCGTGTGCGTACATGAGCTTCTCGGCCTGGAACGAGGCGGCGTACAGAAGCCCGGTGACGGCGGCGACCAGCAGGAACGGCGCCACGAACACGCCGGCGTAGAAGTGCAGACGCAGGACCAGGGGGCGCAGTGCGGCCCACGGGCCGCGGGTCTGCGGCTCGGGGGCCGCCGGCTGCGGGGCCTCTTCCGCGGCGAGGGAGGGAGCGGTGGACATCGGCGGCTTCTCCGGGGAGCGGGGGAGCGAACGGGGCGTGGGGCGTGGATCGGAGCGGGACGGGGCTGTTCTCAGCCCGTGCGCTCCGGTAGTCGGGGGGCGGCGCCGCCGAGTTCCCGGCACGCCGAGTGACCTGCGTCACGCTCACCGGCCGTGGCATGCTGGCTCGATGTCATCTCCTCGCCCCCTCCCGCCCCTTGCCGAACGGATCGAGGAACTCCTCGCGCCGGGCGGCCCGTTGCCCCTCGTCATGGCCGGAGACCCCGTTCTGCGGGCGGGGACGGCGCGTTACGAGGGTCAGCTCGACCCGGCGCTGCTGGCCCGCTTCGTCGAGGCGCTGCGCCGCACGATGCACGCGGCGCCCGGCGTCGGTCTCGCGGCGCCGCAGGTCGGCGTTGGACTGCGGATCGCGGTCGTCGAGGACCCGGCGACGGTGCCGGAGGAGGTGCGGCGGGCCCGCGGCAGGGTGCCCCAGCCGTTCCGGGTGCTGGTCAACCCGGCCTACGAACCGCTGGGTCCGGCACGGGCCGCGTTCTTCGAGGGCTGTCTGAGCGTGCCGGGCTACCAGGCGGTCGTGGCCCGGCCCGCCGAGGTCCGGCTGACCGGCGAGGACGAGCACGGCAGGCCGCTGGACGAGGTGTTCGGCGGCTGGCCCGCCCGGATCGTCCAGCACGAGACGGACCACCTCGACGGCCTGCTCTACCTCGACCGGGCCGAGCCGCGCTCGCTGGCCGCCGACAGGACGGTCCTTCAGCGGTGGGCGCAGCCGACCCCGGCCGAGGCGGCGCGGGCGCTGGACTTCCCGCTGCCGTAGCTCAGTTGTCCCGGTACGCCTCCAGCAGGCGCAGCCACACCTCGCTGATCGTCGGGTAGGACGGGACGGCGTGCCAGAGGCGGGCGACGGGCACCTGGCCGACGACGGCGACGGTCGCGGAGTGGATCAGCTCGCCGACGCCGGGACCGACGAAGGTGACCCCGCGCAGGATCTCCCGCTCCAGGTCGACGACCATCCGGGCGCGGCCGCGGTAGCCCTCGGCGTACAGCCCGGCTCCCGCCACCGACGACATGTCGACGTCGACGGCCCGCACCCGGTGTCCGGCCCGTTCGGCCTCCGCGAGCGACAGGCCGATCGAGGCCGCCTCCGGGTCGGTGAAGACGACCTGCGGGACGCATTCGTGGTCGGCGGTGGCGGAGTGGGCGCCCCACGGTTCGTGCTGCGCCGGGGACGCTCCGGCCGCGCGGGCGGCGATGGCCGCGCCTGCGATCCGGGCCTGGTACTTGCCCTGGTGGGTGAGGAGGGCACGGTGGTTGACGTCGCCGACCCCGTAGAGCCAGTCGGTGCCGGTGACCAGCAGACTGTCGTCGACGCCGAGCCAGGAGCCGGGCGCCAGGCCGACCGTCTCGAGGCCGATGTCGTCGGTGCGCGGGGCGCGGCCGACGGCGAAGAGGATCTCGTCGGCCTCGATGCGCTCCCCGGTGTCGGTGACGACCACGACGACGCCGTCCGTGCGGGTCACCGACGCCACCGAGACGCCGGTGCGCACGTCGGCGCCGGCCTCGGTCAGCGCCTCGGCGACCAGTGCGCCGGCGAAGGGCTCCATGCGGTCGAGCAGGCCCTTGCCCCGTACCAGGAGGGTGACCTGCGAGCCGAGGGCCTGCCAGGCGGTGGCCATCTCGGTGGCGACGACTCCCCCGCCGACCACGACGAGCCGGCCGGGCGCGGCCTGGGCGGCCGTGGCCTCCCTGCTCGTCCAGGGGCGGATCTCGGCGAGGCCGGGCAGGTCGGGCAGGGCGGCGCGGGTGCCGGTGGCGACGACGACCGCGTGGCGGGCCGTGAGCACGGTGTCCCCCACCGTCACCGTGCGCGGGCCGGTCAGTCTTCCGTGGCCGCGGTGGAGGTCGGCGCCGATGCTCTTGAGCCAGTCGGCCTGGCCGTCGTCCGTCCAGTCGCCGGTGTACCAGTTGCGGCGGGCGAGGACCGCGTCCGTGTCCAGGGGGCCCTGCACGGCCTGGCGCAGGCCGGGCAGCCGGCGGGCGTCGGCGCGGGCGATGACCGGGCGCAGCAGGGCCTTGCTGGGCATACAGGCCCAGTACGAGCACTCGCCGCCGACGAGCTCGCTCTCCACGACCGCGGTGGTGAGACCGGCCGCGCGGGTGCGGTCGGCGACGTTCTCCCCCACGGGCCCGGCCCCGAGCACCACGACGTCGTAAGCGTTGGTTTCCGTTTCCGTCATGGGGTCAGTCTGGTGGGTGGTGTGCGGGGTGGCCACACGGGTAGGGGCGCGGAATACGCGTCCGGCCGTCGGCGTTGTGACGGGCGGCTTCACCCCATGTCGGGAGGCGCCCGACGGGAACTCCGGGAAGAAGGAATCAGGTCATGAGCAGCACCGTGGAGCTCACCAAGGAGAACTTCGACCAGACGGTCACCGACAACGACTTCGTCCTGATCGACTTCTGGGCGTCCTGGTGCGGGCCGTGCCGTCAGTTCGCCCCGGTCTACGACAAGGCGGCCGAGGAGAACCCCGACCTGGTGTTCGGCAAGGTGGACACCGAGGCGCAGCCGGAGCTGGCCCAGGCCTTCGGCATCCAGTCGATCCCGACGCTGATGATCGTGCGCGACCGGGTCGCCGTGTACGCCCAGCCGGGCGCGCTGCCCGAGGCCGCCCTGACGGACGTCATCGGACAGGCGCGGGGGCTGGACATGGACGAGGTGCGCAGGTCGATCGAGGAGCAGCAGAAGGCGGAGGCGGGCGAGTCCCCGGCCGCCCGGGGCGAGTGACCGACCGGGCGGCGGGGTCCGCGCACGCGATGCGGCGGATCAAGGGCGTGTTTCGAAAGTAGCGTCGTCTGCCCGCCCGGCAGACGGGACTTTCGAAACACGCCTTAGAACGGGTAGGGCGCCACGTCGGCGCGCACCGTCGTCCATCGCACGTCGGTGAAGGCCTCCAGGTTGGCCTCGCCGCCGAACCGCGCGCCGGTGCCCGAGGCGGCGACCCCGCCGAAGGGCGCCACGGCCTCGTCGTTCACGGTCTGGTCGTTGATGTGCACGATGCCGGTGGGCACGCGCTCGGCGAGGTCGAGGCCGCGGGCGGCGTCACGGGTGACGATGCCGAGCGAGAGCCCGTACGAGCTGCGCGCGGCCAGTGCCGCCGCCTCGTCCGGCGTGCTGAAGGGGCGCACGGGGGCCACCGGGCCGAAGACCTCCTCCGCGTAGGCGGGGGTGTCGTCGCCGACGCCCGCGAGGACCGTCGGCCGGTAGAAGCGGTCCTGGTGCGTGCCGCCCGCGGCGAGCTTCGCCCCGGCCGCCGTGCTGGCCTCCACCAGGCCGTGCACCTTGGCGAGCTGGCCGTCGTCGATGAGCGGGCCGAGGTGCACCTGCGCGCGGTGCGGGTCGCCGACGGCGAGCGCGTCCGCCTTCGCCGCGAGGCGTTCCACGTACTCCTCGTAGAGGGAGGCGTGCACCAGGTGACGGCCGGTGGTCATGCAGATCTGGCCCTGGTGGAAGAACGAGCCCCAGGCCGCCGTGGAGATCACCGCGTCGAGGTCGGCGTCCTCCAGCACGATCAGGGCGGAGTTGCCGCCGAGCTCGAGGTGCGCGCGCTTGAGGCGGCGTCCGGCCGCCTCGCCCACGGCCCGGCCGGCCGCGGTGGAGCCGGTGAACGAGATGACCGGCACGCGCGGGTCGGCGACCAGGGCCTCGCCGGTCTCCGCGCCGCCCGGCAGGACGTGCAGCAGGTCCTCGGGCAGTCCCGCCTCCGCGAACACCGCGGCGAGCGACAGCCCGCCGCAGACGGCGGTGCGCGGGTCCGGCTTGAGGACGACGGCGTTGCCGAGCGCGAGGGCGGGCGCGACGGAGCGGATCGACAGGATCAGCGGGGCGTTGAAGGGGGAGATCACGCCCACGACGCCGACGGGGACCCGCCGGGTGTACGACAGCCGGGGCGCCTCGCTGGGCAGGACCTGGCCGGCCGGGCGGGAGGCGAGGGCTGCGGCCTCGTAGCACTCCTGGGCCGCGACGTGCAGTTCGAAGTCGGCCTTGCCCGCGATGGAGCCCGACTCGCGGACGATCCACTCGCGCAGCTCCGCGGCGTGCGCGGCGAACAGGTCGCCCGCCCGGCGGAGCACTCCGGCGCGGACGAAGTGCGGGACGCGGGCCCACTCGGTCTGCGCGGCGCGGGCCGCCTCCGCGGCCGGCGCGACGTCCGCGCCCGCCGCCAGGACGACGGTGCCCAGCTGCTCGCCGGTGGCGGGCTCGGTGACGGTGTACCGGGGGCCCGACAAGGTGCGGGGCTGCCAGTTGGTGGGGTCGAGCAACGGCATGGGGGCTCTCCGATCGGTGACCCGCGGGCTTCGTCGCTCTCACGGGGAGAGCGGAAGTCCCGTGTAGTTCGCCGCCAGTTCGGCGGCCGCGTGGCGGGATGCGGTGATCCGGCGCAGCCGGGCGAGCTGCATCCGGTGGTCGAACGCATCCCCATCTGGTTGAGCGTGCAACATCCTAGTCATGTCGTAGGAGAATCGGGTGGCCTGCCACACACGGCGCAGGCACAGGTCCGAGTACCCGTCGAGGAGCCGCGTGGACCCCTGGTCGTGCAGTTCGGTGAAGGCCCTGGCCAGGAGCCGGACGTCGGAGACGGCGAGGTTGAGTCCCTTGGCGCCGGTCGGCGGGACGATGTGGGCGGCGTCCCCGGCGAGCACCAGCCGGCCGTGCCGCATCGGCTCGCGGACGAGACTGCGCATGTCCGTCACGGACCTGGCGGTGATCGGGCCGGGACGCAGCGTCCAGTCGGCGTCGACGGCGAACCGCGCGGCGAGCTCGTCCCAGATCCGCTCGTCGGGCCAGTCCCGCACGCTCGCGCCGCGGGGGACCTGGAGGTAGAGCCGGGAGACCTGCGGCGAGCGCATGCTGTGCAGGGCGAAGCCGCGTGCATGGCGTGCGTAGATCAACTCATCGCAGGAGGGCGGCACTTCGGCGGTCACGCCGAGCCAGGAGTACGGGTAGTCGTGGGCGTACGTGCGACCGACGGTCGCCGGGAAGGCGTTTTGGGCGACGCCGTGCGAGCCGTCGCAGCCCGCCACCCACGCGCAGTGCAGGGTCCGCTCCCGTCCTTCGTGCCGGAACCGCACGACCGGCGCGCCGCTCTCCGGATGCTCGACGGCGAGCGCCTGCGCCTCGAACAACAGGGGCGGTCCGTCGGCCAGTTGGAGGGCGATGAGATCCTTCACGATCTCCGTCTGGGCGTAGATCGTGACCGTGCGGCCGCCGGTGAGGGCGGGGAAGTCGAGGCGATGACGTTCGCCGTCGAAACGCAGCTCGATGCCGTGGTGCACCAGGCCCTCGACGTCGAGCCGGTCGGCGGCCCCGGCCGCGCGCAGCGCGTCGACCGTGCCCTGCTCCAGCATCCCGGCGCGCTGGCGCCCCTCCGCGTGGGCGCGCGTCCTGCTCTCCAGCACGACACAGTCGATTCCCGCCCGGTGCAGCAGACGGGCGAGCAGCAGCCCCGCGGGGCCGCCGCCGATGATGCCGACCGTGGTGCGCATGGCATGCCTCCACCTGGACGGTAGTTCAGCTGGAGTCGCGGTGCACCACGGTGACCGAGAACAGGGCGTGCGACTCGGGAGCGGCCGCGGGGTTGCGGACCGCCCGGTCCACCAGTGAGGCGAGGTCACGGCCGGAGGGCAGCGCGATCCGCACGGTGCTGAGTCTGGGCCGGAGCAGCCGGCCGAGCAGCAGGTCGTCGGCTCCGATGACCGCCACGTCCTCGGGAACGCGCAGGCCGGCGTCCCGCAAGGCGCGCAGCAGCAGCATGGCGTACTCGTCGTTGTAGGCGAACACGGCGTCGAGGCCGAGGCCGCGCCAGCGCGCGGCGAGGGCGTTCGCGGCCTCCTCCGTGTAGGCGAGCGGCAGCTCGGCGACGGTGGCGTCCGTGTCCTGAAGGGCCTCGCGGGCGCCGGCGAGGCGGGGCGCGGAGAACATCTCCATGCCGCGCTCCTCGGGGACCACGACGCCGATCCGGCGGCGTCCGCGGGCGTACAGGTGCCGGGCGGCGCCCCGGCCGACCTCGGCCTGGTCCAGGAGCATCGCGTGGGCGCCCTCGACGGCGTCGGCGCTGAGGGTCACCACGGCCCTGGCGCCGGACCGCTTGAGGATCGCCACCCCTTCGGGTCCGATGCCGGTGCCGGGCACCAGCACGGCGACGGGTCTCAGCTCGGCCCACGCGCGGGCGGCGTCGTCGCCGCTCACGCCGCTCGCGCCGTACTGGACGACCGTGTAGTCGAGGCGGCTCATCGCGCCCTGGAAGTCGTGCACGAACCGGCTGTAGAGCGGCCCCGCCGGCACCGGCAGGGTGGGCATCAGAACCATCCGGCTGTGTCCGGCGCGCAGGGTGCGGGCGGCCGCGTGCGGCACGTACCCGAGTTCCTTGGCGGCATCGCGGACGCGGCGGCGGGTGGGCTCGCTGATGCGTACGGCGTTGGTGTTGTTCAGGACGTAGGAGACGGTCGCGCGCGAGACTCCGGCCAGGCGAGCCACGTCGGCGCTCGTGGGCACGGGGCGCGGCGCCGGCGACATCGTCGGCGCGGGCGTGTTCGGTATCTGCACCATGACGTACCGCATCTTGGCAGAAGCCCTGCGCGGGATCCCGGGCGGGGGACGCCGAATCCGACGATCCGTCAACGATCATCTCCACGAAGGCTGTTCGCGACGGCTGTTCACGACGTATTGAGCATGGGCTTCACGACGGGCTGCGGGCAGCGGCGCCGCGCATGTCGCCGACGACGCGCCGCGGGCCGGGGCCGCCCGCGCACCGCCCGGCCCTGAACCGACGCGTCACAGCACGCCACGGCACGTCACCCGGCGTGCGCCCGGCGGGGCTCGCCCGCGATCCGGTCGACCAGGTCGTTCCAGCCCGCCTCCAGACGCTCCGGCGGCATGCCGCACTGCCGGGTGAGATGGTGGACGAGCACGGGGTCGAGGTACCCCATCAGCGTGTGCGCGAGGAGCTCGGCGTCCGCGTCGGGCAGTGCCTGCCGCAGCAGCACCGCCAGGTGATGGTGATGCACCCGGCGCACCGGGACCGAGTGCCGACGGTCCGGCCCCGGCTCCGCCGCGAGCTGCAGATCCAGCTGGTCGACGCAACGGGCGAGGTGCGCGAGGCCGAACGCGCGCAGCCGCTCCACCGGCGGCGCGCCCGGCCCGAGCGGCGGGGGGCCGCTCAGGAAGGCCGCCTGGAACTGCTTCTCCGAGTGGTCCAGAAGGGCGTTCAGCAGACCCGTGCGGTCACCGAAGCGACGGAAGACGGTCCCCTTGCCGACGTGCGCAGCGCTCGCCACCGCCTCCATCGTGACCCCGGCCGCGCCGTGCTCGGCGATCAGACGGGCGGCGGCGTCCAGCAGCCTGGCCCGGTTGCGGGCCGCGTCGGCGCGCAGACACGGCTCGTCGCCCGCCGGACCGAGTTGCAGCAGCTCCGGCTCGGCGGCGCGCTCCTCGGGCTCGGGGCAGGGGGGCAGCACGGCGGACATGACGTCAGCGTAAAGCATCGGGAATGAAACTGGACCGCGGTCCGGTTAGGGTGCTAGAAACATAAACGGACCCCGGTCCGGATTATTGCCGCAGTGTTTCAGCCTCTGGGAGTACCCATGTCTGTCCGCATCCTCGCGCTCGTCGGCAGCCTTCGCGCCGGCTCGACCAACCGCCAGCTCGCCGAGGCGGCCGTCAAGGTCGCTCCCGAGGGCGCCGAGGTCGACCTGTTCGAGGGCCTGGCCGAGATCCCGTTCTACAACGAGGACCTCGACGTCGAAGGCAGCGTCCCGGCCGCCGCCGCCCGGCTGCGCGAGGCCGCCCTGGCCGCCGACGCCTTCCTGCTCTTCTCCCCCGAGTACAACGGCACCATCCCGGCCGTCCTGAAGAACGCCATCGACTGGCTGTCGCGCCCCTACGGCGCCGGCGCGTTCGGCGGCAAGCCGGTCGCCGTGGTCGGCACCGCCTTCGGCCAGTTCGGCGGCGTGTGGGCGCAGGACGAGGCCCGCAAGGCCGTGGGCATCGCCGGCGGCAAGGTCATCGAGGACCTCAAGCTCTCCATCCCGGGCTCGCTGACCCGCTTCGCCGAGACCCACCCGGTCGACGACGCCGAGGTCGCCGCCCAGCTGACCGAGGTCGTCGCCCGTCTGCACGGCCACGCCGGCGAGGCCGCGGCCGCCTGACGCCCGACGGCACGGCGTCCACCGGCGGCAGCCCTACCGGCGGCGCACCGGGACGGGAACGGCCGCCGAGCCGGCAGCACACCACAGGGGTCCGGAAATCGCTTCCGGGCCCCTTCGGCGTGCGCGCTTCCCTACCGGGTCCCGGTCGGGTCCTGGTCGGATCCCGGTCGGGTCCGGGTCGAGTCGGGGCCGCGTTCGGGTCGGGTCGGGGTCGGGTCCGGAGCGGGTGAGAGGTCCGGCGAATGTCGGTCAAGCCGCAGACCGCGGGCCGTCCCGTCTGATAGGGCTGGGGAGATGAGCACCCTTTATCGACGACTGCTCGATCTGATGCCGCACATCGGCGTCCAGGTGACCGACCTCGGGCCGGGGAAGGCGGTGGTCTCCCGACGCGGCGGCCCGTACCGGGTGACCGGCGCCGGCAAGGACACCTGGCTCCTGCGGCCGACGGGCGACGCGGCACGCTCCGAGGCCGCCGAGGACGAGGCCGTGCGGCTGGGCGACACCGGCGCCGTGCTTCTCATGGACCCCTCCGCCCGCCGGGACGAGCGCGCGACGCAGTTGGCGGCCGCCGCCTACCTGTGCACGCAGCATGTGGCCGCGATGCTCGAGCTCTACGGCGTGAACTGCGTCTTCGACGTCGGCGCCAACACCGGCCAGTACGCCAAGGGGCTGCGCAAGGCCGGTTACACGGGGCGGATCGTGTCGTTCGAGCCGACGTCGGCGACGTTCGCCCGACTGGCGAAGGCAGCCGAGGACGACCCGCAGTGGCAGGTGCACCGGTGCGGACTGGGCCGCGAGGAGACGACCGCGCGGATCCACACCGGCTGGAAGACCATGAACTCCCTGCTGTCGGCCAGCGAGTACGGCAAGGGCCGCTACAGCCGCTTCGCCAAGGACGACACGGAGGAGATCCGCGTCCGCCGGCTGGACGATGTCATGGACGAGGCGCTGGCCGGCCTCGACGACCCGCGCCCCTACCTGAAGATGGACACCCAGGGCTACGACCTCGAGGTGTTCGGCGGGGCCGGGGAGCGGATCGCGGAGTTCGTCGGGATGCAGTCCGAGGTGGCCCTGCTGAAGCTGTACGAGGGCAGCCCGGGCATGGGCGAGGCCATCGCGCGTTACGAGGCGGCCGGATTCGGCATCACCGGCATGTACCCGGTGACGCGCGAGGCGACGACCGGGCGCGTGATCGAGTTCGACTGCGTCCTGATGCGGGCGGCCGCGGCGCCCCCCGCCTAGGACCCCCGACCGGTGTGACGGATCCGCGGCGGTCCTGCCCGGGGGCCGCCTCGCGAAGGCCGCGCCGCGGATCCGTCACACCGCGGATCCGTCACACCGCTGACGCGTCCGGGGCGGCCTCCTCCTGACGCCGGGCCGCCCGCAGGCTGGTGAGCGTCGTCACGGCGAGGACGAGCACGATGAAGCCCAGGGAGAACGGGATGCCGATCTCGGGCACGTGGACCCCGGACTCGTGCAGGGCGTGCAGCAGCAGCTTCACGCCGATGAAGCCGAGGATGATCGACAGCCCGTAGCTGAGGTGGACCAGCTTCTTCAGCAGACCGCCGATGAGGAAGTACAGCTGGCGCAGCCCCATCAGGGCGAAGGCGTTCGCGGTGAAGACGATGTACGGGTCCTCGGTCAGGCCGTAGATCGCCGGGATCGAGTCGAGGGCGAAGAGCACGTCCGTGGAGCCGATCGCCAGCATCACGACCAGCATCGGGGTCATGACCCGCTTGCCGTTCTGCTCGATCCACAGCTTGGTGCCGTGGTAGCGGTCCGCCACCCCGAAACGCCTCTCCACGGCCTTGAGCAGCTTGTTCTCCTCGAACTCCGACTCGTGCGCGCCCTTCTGGGCGTCCTGGATCAGCTTCCACGCCGTCCAGATGAGGAACGCGCCGAACAGGTAGAAGACCCAGGAGAACGTTGAGATGATCGCCGCGCCGGCCGCGATGAACACCGCGCGCAGCACGAGGGCGACCAGCACGCCCACCATGAGGACCCGCTGCTGGTACTGCGAGGGCACCGCGAACTTGCCCATGATCAGGACGAACACGAAGAGGTTGTCGACGCTGAGCGACTTCTCGGTGATGTACCCGGCGAAGAACTCCCCCGTCGGTTT